>DASPIR010000001.1 GCA_035628995.1 Clostridia bacterium
GCTTATGGATGCAGTAGACAGCTTTATCCCAACACCAGAAAGACAGACAGATAAGCCATTCCTTATGCCTGTAGAGGATGTATTCTCAATAACAGGAAGAGGAACAGTTGCAACAGGAAGAGTTGAAAGAGGAGTAGTAAAGGTATCAGACACAGTAGAGATAGTAGGACTTGCAGAAGCTCCAAGATCAACAGTAGTAACAGGAGTAGAAATGTTCAGGAAGCTTCTTGACCAGGCGCAAGCAGGAGACAACGTAGGAGTATTGTTAAGAGGCGTACAGAGAGCAGATATAGAAAGAGGCCAGGTACTTGCAAAACCGGGATCAATAAAGCCACATACACATTACAAAGCGCAAGTATACGTACTGACAAAAGAAGAAGGCGGAAGACACACACCATTCTTCAACGGATACAGACCACAGTTCTATTTCAGGACAACAGACGTAACAGGAGTAATAGATCTTCCAGCAGGAGTAGAAATGTGTATGCCTGGTGACCATATAGAAATGACAATAAAGCTTATCACACCAATAGCAATCCAAGAAGGTTTGAGATTCGCTATTCGTGAAGGCGGAAGAACAGTTGGATCAGGTGCTGTTGCTTCAATATTAGAGTAAGATAGGTGCGAGGTTGCGAGGTGCGAGGACTTGGGCAGGGCTTCGAAGGTTTTGCTGAAATCCCCGAACCGCGAACCACGTACCCCGAACCAATACTTCAGAGCATAGCTTCAAAGTGACAATGTAAATATGGAAGGACTAGTACCATATTAATATGATACTGGTCCTTCAAAAAGTACTAAGCAATACAAGCTGTGAATAAAACCAGCTTTTTCGCACTTTTGCTACCTTAATATAAATCGTCGAATTTAAATTAAATCTTTGCTAAAACTTTCCGGCGATTAATATTCCTCAAATAGGTAATAATTAAATAAAAGTGACGACTACAATGCAAAGGATAATAGTTCATACAACCTGTTCTTGGAGTATGAGGACTGTACAAAATATTATTGACATTGCAGTTAAATTATGATAGATTCTATTGAGTAGTCTCAAAATGCAATTTTTGTGTATTTTTGCGGCATTTAATTTTTTAAAGCAGTGCCAAGCCGTTGGGAGGTGTAGATATGAGAGTTAAAATAACACTTGCTTGCAGCGAATGCAAACAAAGAAACTATGATAACATGAAGAACAAGAAGAATAATCCAGACAGAATGGAAATGAACAAGTACTGCAGGTTCTGCAGGAAGCATACCCCACATAAAGAAACAAAATAGCCAGTAAAGGGAGTGAATGATGTGGCTGGTACAGCAAGGAAGTTTGATGTAGCAAAATCTTTCAGAGAAACAAGAGCGGAAGTCAAGAAGGTAAGCTGGCCTAATAGAAAAGAGCTTATACAGCATACTGAAGTTGTAGTAACTTCAATAATATTGGTTGGAGCAGTGCTTTGGGTGGTAGACCTTGCATTTGGCGAAATACTTAATATATTTTTAGCCAAATAGGAGAGCTTCGATTAAATCATTAAAATGGTTAAGGAGGAAAACCTTAAGCTACCCTTTAAGGTTGTGCATCTATGGAAGATAGTGGCAGATGGTATGTAGTCCATACTTATTCGGGCTATGAAAACAAGGTAATGGCAAATATTGTGAAGATAGTAGAAAATAGAAATATGCAAGATGTTATCTTCGAAGTAAAAGTGCCGATTGAAGAACTGGTAGAAATCAAAAACGGTAAGAAAAAAATCACCCAGAAGAAAGTATTTCCTGGATATGTACTAATCAAGATGCTTATGACGGATGAATCATGGTACGTTGTTCGAAATACAAGGGGAGTTACCGGATTTGTAGGACCTGGTTCTAAACCTGTGCCTCTGACGGAAGCAGAAGTAAAGGCCTTAGGTGTTGAAAAGACTCCTATCAAGCTCGATGCAAATGTTAAGGACCATGTAAGAGTTATTTCAGGTCCATTTGAGAATTTTGTTGGTATAATACAGGAAATCAACAATGAAAAGCACAAGGTCAAGGTTATGATTTCCATGTTCGGAAGAGAAACTCCTGTAGAGTTGGAGTTCACACAGATTGAAAGGTTATAAATACCTTAAATAAATACAAATCACTATCTGCTGAGGGGAGGTGTAATAATGGCAAAAAAAGTTACAGCAATGGTTAAGTTGCAGGTTCCAGCGGGTAAAGCTACTCCAGCGCCACCAATAGGACCAGCTTTAGGTCAGCATGGTGTCAACATCATGGGATTTTGCAAGGAATTTAATGAAAGAACAGCTAAACAGGCAGGACTTATCATTCCTGTTGTAATAACTGTTTATCAGGACAGATCATTTACGTTCATACTTAAAACGCCGCCAGCATCGGTGCTTATAAAGAAAGCAGTAGGTATCGAAAGCGGATCCGGTGTGCCAAACAAGACTAAGGTAGGAAAGATTACTAAAGCTCAGATTAGAGAAATCGCAACGCTTAAAATGCCAGACTTAAATGCAGGAAGCGTTGAGACTGCAATGAGCATGGTTGCTGGTACAGCAAGAAGCATGGGAATAGTAGTAGAAGACTAATTATTAAGTGGGAGGATATAATCCGCTAATACCACAAGGAGGAATTTTAAATGTTTAGAGGAAAGAAATATCAAGAAAGTGTAAAGCTTATTGATAGCAACAAATTTTATGATCCAAAGGAAGCTATGGAGCTTATTTTACAGACAGCAAAGGCTAAATTTGATGAGTCTGTTGAAATTCATGTAAAGCTTGGTGTTGACCCAAGACATGCAGACCAGCAGGTTAGAGGCGTTGTAGTGCTTCCACACGGTACAGGCAAGACCCTGAGGGTTTTGGTATTCGCAAAAGGCGACAAAGTTAAGGAAGCAGAAGCAGCAGGCGCAGATTATGTAGGCGCAGAAGAATTGGTTACAAAAATCCAGAGTGAAAACTGGTTTGACTACGACGTGGTAGTTGCTACTCCAGATATGATGGGTGTAGTTGGAAGACTCGGTAAAGTACTTGGACCTAAAGGCTTGATGCCTAACCCAAAATCCGGAACAGTTACATTTGATATTGCAAGAGCTATCAATGAAATCAAAGCCGGTAAGGTTGAGTACAGAGTTGACAAAACATCTATAGTTCACGTTGGTTTCGGCAAGGTTTCCTTCGGTGCTGATAAGCTTGGAGATAACTTCAGGACACTCATGGAAGCGGTTGTAAAGGCTAAGCCAGCAGCTGCAAAGGGTACTTACCTTAAGAGTGTTGTTGTTACAAGCACTATGGGACCGGCTATAAAGGTTAACCCAGCACGTGTTGTAGATTAGTGCATTGACAATACATTCTATTAATGATAGAATGACCATTGTATAAAAACGAATACTTACCGTAGACAGTAGGTTGGCTTTCAGCCGATAAAATTTCCTACCGAGGTTTATCATATATGATAATATGACCTCTCTATGTCTACGGAGAGGTCTTTTAAATTTTGAAAGACCTTGACCGTATAAAAGATTTACAAAGCTTCACCATGAGGAGGTGTAAAAATGGCAAATAAAAACCTTGGACCAAAAGAAGCAGTGGTAACCGAAGTTAAGGAAAAGCTCAGCAAATCAAGTTCAGTTGTACTGGTGGATTATAAGGGCATAAACGTTCTAGATGTAACTGAGTTAAGAAAAAGGTTCAGAGAAGCTGGCGTTGAGTATAAGGTGTACAAAAACTCTCTTTTCAAAAGAGCAGCATCAGAAGTGGGCATGGAAGCACTTCATGAACACCTTCAAGGAACAGTTGCAGTTGCTTTTGGAGCTAAAGATGCAGTTGCACCTGCTAAAACGCTCAATCAGTTCATGAAGGATAAGCCTAAGACAACGATATCAATAAAAGCTGGTTACGTTGAAGGTAAGTTAATGGATGCTAAGGATGTAAAAGCATTAGGAGACCTGCCATCAAGAGACGTTCTTATTGCTATGTTACTTGGGGCATTACAAGGTTCAGTTAGAAACCTTGCTTATGTACTTAATACAGTTAAAGAAAATAAAGAAGCGCAAGCTTAATTAATAATTGGGAGGTATTTTAAAAATGGCAAGTGAAAAAACAGTAAAATTTATTGAAGAAATAAAAACTATGACAGTTCTCGAACTGGCTGAATTGGTAAAGGCAATCGAAGAGGAATTCGGTGTAACAGCAGCGGCTCCAACAGCAGCAGCAGGTCCAGCAGCAGCAGCAGCTCCAGTAGAAGAGCAGACTGAATTCAATGTAATGCTTATGGAAGCAGGAGCAGAAAAGATAAAGGTTATCAAGGTTGTTAGAGAACTTACAGGTCTCGGACTCAAAGAAGCTAAAGACCTTGTTGACAATGCTCCAAAGGCAGTAAAAGAAGGCGTAACTAAGCAGGAAGCTGATGATATAGCTGCAAAGTTCAAAGAAACTGGCGCAAAGATCGAAATAAAGTAATTCATATTTATGAATGGAAAAAAGCCGCATTTAATGCGGCTTTTTTTTATTGCCTTTTTATTCGTATAATAAAATATGCCAAATATAAGATAATTATACAAAAATTACTAGTTTGTGCTATAATTTAACAAAATAAAGGACATTATGAATCTCATGGTAGGATAATAATTAGTGAGCCACAGCTAAAGTAGAATATTGTGGAGGCGAAAAAATGAGAGCGTTTAGTATTGTCAGAAAAGTTGACTCAGTAGGTAGAATATCAATTCCTTCGCAGTTACGTAGCACGCAAAATATTAATATTAATGATTACATGGAGTTGTATCAGGAAGGCGCACTTATTATATTAAAAAAGTATGTACCCAAGTGTGTACTCTGCGGTGGCACAGAAAAGGTGGAGGCCTACAAAACTAAATTCATATGTCATGAATGCATAGACAATTCGGGAAAAAGCAGTAATCAATAAGAAATATAATGTTAACTTGAGCGAATCTTAATATTGGATTGTAATTTTCATACTTTTTGAGATTTTGGAGACTTTTTGCAAACTATTTGAGAACTGACAATTAATGTATCGTTTGTAACCACGGCGTTCAGTGGTGCTGATGTTTAGAAAAGCATATTATACCAATGCAATAAACCTTAAACTAACTAATAAGGAAGTAAATAGATTAAAGAATAGGAGCTTATATTTAGGTAGAAACCTAAGTTTAAGCTTTTTCTTTAGGATATTGATGTAATAATTGAATGAATTTAAAGGGTTATGTTATTATTTAGGGAACTATTATATAAAAAGTTATTATTGGAGTATTGTGGGTAACATGAATATATTAAATGGTACACATGAGTAATTCTTGTTAGGATAGATTCACTTGAAGTTTTATTTCTAATGTCAATTAAGTGTACAGCTAATGTCTATAATGGGAAGCTCAAACTGAAATATTGGATAGGTATTTGGAGGTATTAGAATGGAATATAATAAATTGAATTTTGATGTAGATGACTTATTAAAAAGAAAAACATTTGTAAAAAATCTTATGCAAGTGATAAATGAATGGAATCAACTAAAACATGAAAACGATTCTCTTGTTATATCAATAGATGCACCATGGGGTTCAGGAAAAAGCTATCTTCTTAATATGTGGAAGAATTGGTTAATTTCTGAGGAGAATTCCGATAAAAAATATGCTGTGACATATTATAATGCATGGGAAAATGATGATAGTGACAATGCGTTTATTCCGCTAGTTTATAAGTTACAGCAAATGGATGTATATAAAGAAAATATTTCATTGATAGATAATGTAAAGCAGAGATCTAAAGACTTCCTTAAATCATGTGCTGTGGCCTTGCTGAAAGATGGTATAAAAAAAGCTATTGGTGAAGAAACAGCAAACTTAATTGGTGAAGGAATTGATGGCGCAACTGAAACAGAAATAGAGAATTTTTTCAAGCAATATAGTAAGTATATTGAAGAGAAAGAAAAGTTTAGAAATGCACTTATTGACTTAATACCTGAAAGTGGAAAACTAATCGTTTTCGTTGATGAGCTAGACAGATGCCGTCCTATATTTGCAGTTGAGACATTAGAAATCGTTAAGCACTACTTTAATATTCAAAACATAGTTTTCATTTTTGCAGTTGACTTGAGTCAGTTATCGCATTCAATTGCAACTATGTATGGAGATGGTATGGATTCAGCAGGTTACCTGAGAAGATTTTTTGATGTAAATATAAATATTCCTTCTGGTGATATAAAACAATACATTAAGACTATACTAAAAGATTTTGTTGAAAAAATGGGTTATCAAGAAGTCTTTTTTGATATAGTTACTAACGTCTATGTTAAATTGAGGTTGTCACTGAGAGATATAGATAAAATTACTAATAATTTCATTGTATTTTGTTTATTCTATAAGCACTTTATCGATGAGAAAATAGCGACGCAGCCAGATAGAGTACTAGAGATATTGGAAGTTTATTTATATTTTATGGCTTTAAAGTATAAATATCCAATTATATATAATACAATCTTAAAGCAGGAATTTATAGCATATGACAATGCTCCCCAAAATTGGGATGTTATCGAAATGAAGTATTTTATATCACCGAATATAAACGAGATGCTAAAGAAAAGTCAAATCGGAGGGGCTCAAAAAAAGGATAAATCTTTGATTGAAAAATATGGCCTAGATAAGATTAATTCGGATGGATTATCATTTGCTGAACATATTGAGCGGACATTAGAGATGTTTAGTTGAATTTAATATAATAATGTGTTTGTAGAAACTAGTAATAAAGCGGCATTTTACAGTGTCCATATACCTATTAGGCTAATAATTGGAAGGCTAGGAATTTTCTAGTTATAGCAATAATGGGAAGTTGGAGCGGTGGTGTAAAATGGGGTAATTGTCAGAATAAAAAGGATGGAGTGTTAGAGTGGCAAATTTTGAAGTAAAAATTGAGGGTTCATTTGAAATATTAACAGATGAAGAATGGAATCGGTACTTAGGAACTACATTGTTTGACAAAATTAAAATTGATCTAAATAAATTTGATAGTTACAAAGAAAGGATTTTCTTATATCCATTATTAGAGCAGTCCATAAAAGCTCAAAATAATAAGGTAGGATCTATGATAATTACATATGCATTATGCCGACATTATTATAATAAAGGTATACCCGATGATCCATGGTATAAATCACCTGGCGATAATGGTGAATCTATCCAGTATATGCCAGAGTTTAAAGAGGAGCATTGGATGAGGAGGTACTGGTTTAATCATTTTGCTGAAAGTATGTATTTAAAATTCTTTTCGGTATGGGATTGTATTACTGAATTATTAGACATATTTTATGGATTACATATTGAACATAATACAGGTTTTAAATTCAATTTACTAAAGTGGCTTAAGAAAAATAAGCCTGATGTTGCCGAATTCTTAGAGGATAATGTTTTCAAGGCACCTCTTTATATCCAAGCAAGTGATTACAGAAATAACTTTACACATGGGATAGCTCCGAGTGAAATATCAAATGGATTTATATTAAAGAAAGATGAATTAGTAGATATTATAAAAAGGGATGCAGACGGAAAACCAATTTTAGACGATCAGCATAGACCTATAACAGAAAAAAAGAAAGCAACAGTATTATCATGTAAAGCAGGGGATTATACTATTGTAAAAACAATAATGGACAATATTGATAATTTTGCAGTATTTACGGGTGAAAAGATAACAGGTTTGATTAATTTAATTTTGGCATAGATGTAGTAATAAATTTCCCGCTATGTCTAGAAAACCATCATATTCAATTAAACATCATGGCTAAAGGATTGGCGTTGACAGCTGCCTGTAACTGACCTTCATCAACGTGTGTGTAAATCTCAGTTGTCGCAATACTCTCATGTCCGAGAAGTTGTTGCAAGGAACGAATATCTACACGACCATATTTGTACATTAGCGTAGCTGCAGTATGCCTAAGTTTATGTGTGGACAAACCTTCTGGGGTTATTCCTGCAGCAACGATATGTTTTTTAACTACGTTTTGTATGGCTCTTGTTGTCAAGCGTCCACCGTTGCGTGATATAAATAAAGCATTCGTATATACAGTCATGGAATTTCGTATAGATTGCCATTTTGCTAATGCTTGTTTGACAGCTGGTGTCATAAAAATCTTGCGTTCCTTATTACCCTTTCCAATGACTGATAATACATCGGAGTTAACTTGGTCTACATTTAATGATTCTAATTCTGACAAACGTAAAGCACAGTTTAGAAAAATTGTTATAATACAATTATCACGTACAGAACTTGAACTGGCTTCAATAAGTAGACGAACTGACTCTTCAAGAGTAAGGCATCTGACAATACGCTTTGGTTGTTTAGGAGTTTCTAATTCTTCGGCAATGTTATTATCAATCAGATGTGCCTTGGTTTTTAGATACTTCCAAAATTGTCGAATAGAAACAATTTTTCTTGTTCTCGTGCCAGGAGAAGAATGTAGAGAATCTTGGCAATATGCAAGAAACCCATACATTTCGCCAAGGCTGATAGACCGAATAAATTCAATATTCACAAATTGAAAATCTGAATACTCTTGATTTCGGATAATTGAAATGTAACGGAAAAATTGTAAAAGATCTAAGCGGTATTCCAATATGGTGTTCTTGCTACGACCTTTAATTGTAACAAGGTAAGCCAATTAATGTTCAACTATTTGACAAGATTTATTTGATTGCATTTTATTCACTCCTTTTCCAAGAGTGTTGCCACTTATGCATAATATAGACATAAACAGACAAGCGGAATAATGTGAAGTTCTTAAGGAAGTAGTATTTCTGTGTGGTGTTATAAATAACATTAGTAATTTATACGGAAATCAAATATTAAAGGAAAGGAAGCAATTTATGAAAGCGATTGTGAGAAAAGTTAATTATAAACGTGGGTTGATTGTATTTGAAAGTGAAAGTTATGATTGCGGTTGGTTAGAAATTTTGGATACAGTCGACTTAGAGGAAGATGATGAATTGGTAGGAAACTTTAATGAGTTGGGTGGAACAACAATAATTAAAAAAAGTACTGGTGAGAAAATAGAAGTCTTTATAGAAGATTATGGGATGTCATATAAAAAAGCAGTTGAAATAATATATTGATGAGGTGTAAAGATAATCATGCACAGGGACAAGGGGACAAACCTGTCCCCCTGCCCCTTTAAGATGGGCTATTTACCAAAATAGTCGATTCTGAATAGAAAAGGTTGAGCTTCTGATAAGGCTAATAATTGGATGTATGGAATTTTTGTAGTTATAGCAATTAGACGAAGTTCATAATTTACCGAAGGGGGATAGAGAAGCATGCAGTCTATTACGGACCCAAAGGTCTTCATTTCTTATGCATGGGGCACGGATGAATATCAGCAGAAGGTGCTCGACCTCTGTACACGCCTGTATTCTGAGTGCGGTATTGAGGTGCTCATCGACAAATGGTCGATGGAGGCTGGTAACGATACATACGATTTCATGGAACGCTGCGTAAAAGACCCGAGTGTGAACTACGTCATTATGCTCCTTGATAAAACCTACGCCGAGAAGGCTGACAACAGGCAGGGCGGCGTGGGAACTGAGACGCAGATCATTTCGCAAGAGGTCTATTCCAATACAGTGCAGAGCAAATTCATACCGGTTATCTTTGAGCGTGGTCCTGATGAAAAGATATATAAACCGGCGTATTTGAAATCCAGGCTACATTTCGATCTGACGAAGGACAACGCCAACGCCGAGTTTATGCGACTGGTCAAACACCTCTACGGCGAGAAGACTTATCCTATGCCGCAAACTAAGGGCACAAAGCCCGACTGGGTATCTCAGCCGGAAATCGTCCCTGCGGTAATATCCGGCCCGCTGTTTACGATTCAAAATGCAAGCGACGACGTTCTATTAAGGAGCGAGATAAGGAAAGCTCTCAATCTGGTAAAAGAGTGCGTTTTTGCGATTGAGCCCACAAGTGAAGAGGAAGCTAAATTTCGAGCCGAACCGCAAGCATATCTCGACTTTCTTGGTACACTCAGACCTTACCGGGATGCTTTCATCAAGGCGCTTGAGAATATAACGCATAAGGACTATTTCACCGATGTGGCGGCAGATTTTTTCGAAGAATACAGACAAACGCAGGATGACCAAAGAGGCTCGGACGACTATCCGTCGCAGGCAAGAAGGGCGCTGCTGCACGAGATGTTCATATATACCATCGCCCTGCTCTGGGGCGCGGAAGAGTATTCAAAAATCCGCGACCTGATTACTCGCACGTACTTTCTCGGCGGTAAGTACAGAGAAAATAAAGCCGCCAAGTTGACTGACATCGTATATGCCGGCGGCCATACCAATCTGATAGAAAACGCTAAGAAGAAGGTCGACAACAAGAACTATTACTCGGGGCTCGCTCAGCACTGGTCAGAGCATGTAATGGCTGGATACTCGCTCGATCAGGTCACTTTCGCCGACCTTCTCATATACAATCTCAGCGTTCTTGAAGAGCCTGAGGATACTTGGTACTGGTTCCCGATGCTTTACGTCTACGGCCTGGAGAATCCCATGTTTTCACGATTCGCGATAAGGCTGAAGTCGGCACATCAGCTGAAACGTCTCGCGGGACTTGTTGGCGATGTATCGCCTGTTGGCATCGACGAAAGAATTCAGAAAATGGTCAAGCTCTCTGCCATGGACAAGTACAGATACAACAGTTCTTTTGACAAGGCGCCGCTGATCCTTGACTATGTCAAAGCAGACGAGATCGGTAAACTGCTGTGAGTATTTAGGACTCGCAACAATTATAATAACTTGAAGGCGGGGGTTACTTATGGACGAGCCAATATATCAAAGACGGATGCTTGAGTACATAAAGCAATACCCTAATACAGGAAGCGTGATGATCCCTATTCATGGCAGGACACGCGCTTACGGAACGGACGCATATTTTCAGTGCAGATTGTTTCCGGCGGGGAGAGCCGCTGAAGAAATGGAGATAGATGATACAAACCATTGGAGCGGGACATCTCCCGGTTTCACTCGTTATGGATTCGGATCTGACGCTGACACCATCTATACCCGCTTCAATAATGAATACGACATGGAGCCGTTTGTGATAGAACGGAGCTTTGACGGTTTAGGAAAGCGGGACGAGATTGAGATAGTGGAAGAATTCCGGCTCTTGAACAACCTATATTTTGATAGGACGAAAAACGAGTATGTCGATCTTGCGGACGATACCACAGTCGTGAAGATCGAGGGGGATTTCGTCACGGTACATAGGAAATATCTCAAGCGGTATCTTGCTGTCAAAGAGATGATTATGCTCATTCATATTGACAGCCAGTATCCTCTGGGCGTAGTCGACCCGGATATTAAGACGGGTGGTTATACAGAAAAGACTGAGGATAAAATCTACAGCTTTTACATAGGTGTGGCCCGCGGCACCAAGCAGCAGACCTTCTCTATGATATATGCCAAAACTGCTATACGAGGCTGTGCAATCGCAGATTGCGGCTACTGGCCGTATGATGAAGATAACCGCGATTATGAGGATTATATCATCGGTATCGATGAGGATGGCGATGAAATAGTATTCACTTCCGAACCGTCCAAACTGGCGAACTATTACGGTAAGAATCCGGATGCACCGCACTATCTGACGCCTATATTCTTCCGGCGCGAAGTACTGCAGAAATATTACAGCAACCCAGATAGGTATACTGTCGAGGCCGGCATCATAAGGTGTGGCACCCGGTGGTTGCTATATATCGATAACGAAAGTCCCGATTATGTTTCAGCTTATCTCGGTGATCTGGGGCGAGATCTCCCTGATAGTAATGAACAAAAACATTGGAAGACCTACAACATCGCAATCGACGGAAAACTGAGCAAATCAAAATACAGGAGAGACTTTCTCAGCATACCTACCTCATCTGACTCTCCGATATTCATATTTCAGCATAAGTACGAGGAGATAAATAAAGCTTTTGGGGCGAAGGCTGGATGGCCGCTGTTCCTTCCGCTGCATGACGATGACAAATACACACTTTCCGGACTCAGGATCCCGCTCTTGAACTCACAGTCGGAGTTCGATCAGCAGGTCCTCGCTCTTGTCAAAGTGATGCTCGACTCATTAAATGAAAAGCAGATCGAATCGAAACTCCCGCCTTCAGAAGAAAAGATCGTCGGAAGCATCTCAAAGCTGGAAAAGTTGTTTGAAGTACAGGGTCTGAGCGACTATGCCGATATAGTGAAGTTTCTCAGAAATGTTCAGGAACTCCGTTCGACCAGCGCGGCGCACAAAAAGGGTCGGAGTTATGATAGGATCGCCAAGGTGTTCAGTATCGGAGAGGTCTCATATGCCGATGCGTTTATCGGCATTATGAATCAGGCGAATGCTTTTCTGGAGTACATAGAACTAAATATAGACGAGCTCACCGCCACGAAATAGAACCCTGAAACTAAAGCTGCCTTTCGTTTTAGAGCATGGTGCAAACTGGCGGGAGGTGGCGCTGGGGCGCAGGTTCTCTCGTCCGTCGGCCGCTCCAACAAACAGGAAAAGGGCCTCTGGGATCCATCACGGAATACCAGAAGCCAATTATCGAGCTTCGCTTAATGTTTATAATGTTTATACTAGGAAAGAGTACTGAACTTCGCCGAAGGCTAATAATAAGAAGTTGATGCATAAAACTACAAATGCAATATTTATCTGTGCTGACCTTAAAATAGAAACGCAGTATAATCGGAAAATTAAATTGAACATTGAGATAAAGAAGCTGAAATAGAAAAACAAAAATTTTGGAGGTGCAAAGTACATGAGTAAAACAGCTAATTTCATTGTTGAGGGTAGATTAACTCAACTATTGGGAGAAAACTATTCATCAGTCGAGCATGCTTTAAAAGAGTTAGTAGATAATGCATGGGATGCTGATGCTGAAAATGTTCATATCACACTTCCTCGATCAATTGCTGATGCTGAACGTTTTGTTTCTATTAAAGATGATGGCATAGGTATGTCAGAAGAAAGCATTGAAAATGAATATCTACGAATAGCGCGAGACCGTGTATCTTCAAAGGGTGAAAAAACCGAATTAAAAGATAGACTAGTAAAAGGACGTAAAGGGATTGGCAAGTTTGCAGGACTTTTGTTGGCTGATCGAATGAGAGTTGTTACAACTCGAAATGGTAAAACAACACAATTTGATATTGTTAAAGGTGATTTTCTTGCGCATCACGATAATTTAACATCACAAGATATTAACCTAATAACTTCAGCAAATAAAAATGCCGATAATGGAACAGAAATTATATTAAACGATATTGATATTTTATCAATTGATCCAAACTATGATAAACTTAGGCAATTGCTTATTATGGAATATGGACGAGAGGATAACTTTAATATATTTATAAATAACAACTCGATAAAAGTTGAAGATATCGGTGGAAAAAACTATAGATTTTCTGAAGCCAATTATGGTATTGACTTGAACTTTAATATAGCAGGAAAAGAGATAAAAAACAAAAAATCAGGCATCGTATTAAGAGTTAAAGGTAAAATTATTGGTAAGCCCAACTATTGGGGCATTGAAGATGTCAACTATATCCACAGTAAATTGCTGAAGAAAGTATACGGTGAGGTAAACGCTGACTTTTTAGAGAAACACACGACTAATAGTTGGGGTATTCTGGAAAGTACTGTGGATTATCTAACAGTCGAGGAATTTGTAAGAGAGAAGCTTCTGTTTGCATTAGAAGATAGTTTTAAGGCATATATTCAATTTACAAAGAAACAGCTTGAGATAGAAATCAAGAAACAGCTTGAAAAATTACCTGAGTATAAAAGAGAAAAAGCACTTAGGTTAATAGATAAAGTGCTGACGGGCTTGTCTGACGGACGACACAATGAACAACAAATTAAAAATATAATTGCTGTGACGATATCGGCCTTAGAAAATGATGACTACTACGACATAATCGAGAGAATAGCGCAAGCAAGTGATGGAAGCATTGAGATTTTCGCAAGTGCTTTAAGAGAGTTTGGAATACTCGATATCAGTTTAATAGCTAATCAGGCAACAGCAAGATTGAATTTTCTTGAAAAGTTACAATCTTTAGTCGATAATGAGAATACACTTGAAAAAGACCTACATACTGCTTTGGAAAAGAATATGTGGGTATTTGGTGTAGCATATTCGCTGATGTCGTCAAACCAGACAACTAACCACATTGTAGAAAAATATTTAGGTGAAAAATTTAAAGGTGGCCGAGCAAACAAAAGACCAGACTTGCTTTTAAACAGTGGTATTGGTGACAAAATGCTATTAATTGAATTCAAAAAACCGTCTTTGCAGTTAGAAAGAGAACACGAAGCTCAAGCAACGGAATATCGTGATGATTTGCTTTTGTATTTTCCAAACAAAGCAATTGATATACTGGTAATCGGTAAAAAGGTCAATCCAAAAATTTCTGTACAGCAAACACAGCCTAACCTGAAACTTATGGGCTTTACTGAATTAATATTGAACGCACGAAACGAGTTGGAGTGGCTGCTTAACAGTCTAGCAACTCCGATAAAAGAGTGATTAATGAGGTGGTGGGGTTTGAGTAGTAAGAAGAATTTGTATCATAAGTGGTTGTTCCCCCGATGCTATTTGTAAGTTAATATATTCAACTTCGCAGTATCCATATAATTGGACAAGTTTGTCCATGAGGAATCAAGTGTATGGCTCCATTTGCATCTATATAACCTGTCAAACTGATGGGATACACACAACAAATGCAGATACACAATTTAACAAGCAAAAAAATACAAAAATGTTGCGCATTGGAAAATATAAGGCTATAATTATTGTAGGGGAATTGAAAAAGGTCGCCATGACCTGTAAGCGTTGGCGCACTTACAGGCTCATGCAGGTGAATCACCACCCACAAACGCAGCTTTCGCTGCCACAGCAACCTTATGTTATTATAGTCCATTTTTACAGTAATTTCAAGAAGGACTCCGTTGCATTGGTGTTACAATGTGTTTGCATTGTAATGTGAATGGATTCGGGGGGATTCTGTATGATAGCATAAAGTGCATGTGTGGGATAAAACCTGTATATGCACTTTTTCAATTTCCCCTCCTAAAGAAGATAAGGGGGGGGAAATATATGATAAAAGCTTCTAATTGCATTCAACTTGTGGGGCAAGGAGGTATAGGGCATGCACAGTTTTTTTAGATTCAGCAGCATTAAAGAGGGACTTATTTTTATTGCAGTACAGTCAGTCATTCTGACCATTGCTTTGTTTTATGATTATCGGCAGAAAATGGTTGAGAAAAAGCAGAAGGATCTGAAGGGCCTTATATCTGACATTGAAACGCTTACAAAGTATAAGCATAAGTGTTGAGGCAGGAAGGTTAGGGATTTATATTTTTCGTTCTCACGTGGCAAAACAGACCAAGTCCTCTCGTGAGACGTTGCACTGTCTTATGATTGATGCACATGCCTAGATTACGCAGGTCCAGAGTAATTTACTGATAGCCGAGACGATGTTTGCGTTCATTATGAATTATAGCTTGAGCTTTATCTTTTAATTCGATTTTTCCTTCTTTCGAACTAAGGCATTCAATTTTTTGCTGATTATTACAGTTATTACGAAATAAAAGCATAAAACCTAATGCACGATGAAAGATAATAATTGCGAACTATCTTTCATCGTTACATTTGTGAGGTTATTTCCATTATCCAAACTATCTGACTCCATTAGTTTTAGCAACTTTTGTTACTATCAATATAATAATTATATATATAAATATTATATTGATTATGAATATGTCTAATCTAAAGTGTATTCCGATATAATATTGATAGGGGTGAGGAGTATGGAGGAAAAGGTATTCGAATTACTATCTCAAATGCTTAACGAAATTAAAGATATGAAAGTCAATATAACAACGAAGGAAGACCTTTTAGGAATGGCAACCAAGATGGACATTGAAGGAATAGCAACGAAGGAAGACCTGAAAGGCATGGTAACTAAGGAAGACCTGAAAGAAATAGCAACAAGTGATGACATTAGAAGGATTGAAGCTGCATTATTCAAATTCGAGAATAAGGCAGAAAGTAAATTTGATGCACTTATTGATGGATATAAACAGAATACAGAGGCTATTTATGAGCTGCGCAGAGATGTTGAAAACCTCAAATCAGTAGTTGAGCAGCATGAGGTAAAGCTGAAAATAGTTAAGTAATAAAGGGTGTGGATTATTAGATCCACATCCTTTTACTATTTTAATAACTTTTTACAGATTCTTTACATTTAGAGTATACAATAGTAATTGATTAAATAGATGTGTCCTAAAAAGGAAATTGTTCCATTTTGTGGAATATATAGTTATACATTTGCTAATGTGAGGGGGGAGCCCAAAATTGAATATTCTTATAGTAGATGATGAAAAAATGATAGTAAAAGGCTTGAAGCACAGCCTGGAGCAAAACGGTTTCAAAGTATATGCAGCTTATGACGGGAGACAAGCATTAGAGGTCATAAACAGTGAGAATGTCGAACTCATAGTGCTGGATTTGATGCTGCCGGAAATTGATGGAATGACTCTATGCAAGAGAATTCGTCAGACTATGGATATACCCATAATAATGCTCACTGCAAAGGATGACTACATTGACAAGATATTAGGGCTGGAGTTCGGAGCAGATGATTATGTGACCAAGCCCTTTAATACAAGGGAGTTAATTGCAAGGATTAATGCAGTTTACAGGCGCTATGGCACCAAGAGAAATAATGATGAAAGAGTTGAGGCAAATGACCTCAAACTGAATATTTCATGCAGGTCATTATATAAAAGAGATATAGAAGTTCCGCTTACAGCTAAGGAGTTTGATTTGCTTTGTGCACTAATCAGAAGTCCGGGAAGGATATTTACAAGGGAGAAATTGTTTGAAATCGTATGGAATGAATTCATATGTGATACAAGAACTGTAGATGTGCATATAAGCAATTTGCGGGAGAAAATTGAGGATGATCCTTCAAATCCCCGGTATATAAGAACCAAATGGGGGGCAGGGTATTACTTCAGAAGGGAAAGCTTATGATGTTCAGGAAAATAAGTCTGATAATGGCTTTTACATATGGATTGATAATCATTGTAACAATTGCTCTGCTCAATGTGATTCTTGTATATACATATCAAGAGAACCAGATAGCTAAGAACGAAGACAAGTATGTGCAGTATGCAAAAATAATAGCTAATATCGCAAAGGATGAGCTGGAGGACACCATGACCCTGAACGGCATCATAAGGGAGAACAGCAGGGGAATTGAAGGAAGGGTGCTCGTATTGACCGGTGAAGGCAAGGTACTGGCAGATAATTATACATACTACATCGGCAAGTATGTTTCAAACACTGAAATAATAAAGGTTCTGGCAAAAGAGCAAAAGGCCATAGGGTATTATATTGAGGACAACCGACATATTATGACTGCTGTAGTTCCTATTGTACAAAACAGGGGCAGCAGAAGCCTTGTGTTGATTTCAACCTATGTTGACTGGTTGTTTGAGGATATAAGGGAGCTGAGGAATCAAGCTGCGATTATATCAATTCTGGCAGCTATATTGGCAATTGTTCTGTCCTACGTTTTCGGAAAAAGGATATCAGGACCGGTTGAAAAGCTGACAAAGGCTTCGGAAGACATACTGAATGGGAAGCTTGATACGAAGGTAGACATACAGCGGGCGGATGAAATAGGCAAATTGGCTGAAACCTTCAATAAAATGAGTGAGGAATTGTACAAGATTGATACAAACAGAAGAAGATTCATCAGTGATGTATCCCACGAACTGAAAACACCCCTTACTTCCATTAAAGCGTTGATTGAATCATTGATAGATGGAAATAATGAAATATCAGTTTACAAAGAGTATCTGGGAGATATCAATGGAGAAATGGACAGGCTTTCTCTCCTGGTCAAGTCACTTCTTACTGTGACAAGATTGGAAGAACTGGAGCTTAAGAGGGAACCGGTAAGTATCTGTGCTGAAGTAGAATCCATAACAAAGCTTTTTACTCCTCTATTAAAGCAAAAGGATATTAACCTGGAAGTTATCTGTGCTGAGGAAGTAACTATTTTCGCGGATAGAGGCATGTTTAGGGAGGTTTTAATAAATATCATAGATAACGCCATTAAATACGGAAAGTACAATGGAAATATAATAGTAAACTGCGGTAAGGCAGAAAAAGCATACTTGAAAGTAAGTGACAATGGCATAGGGATAGATGAGAAGGATTTGCCTTATGTATTCGATGTATTCTACAGGGCTGACAAGTCCAGAAGACGTGATACCGGCGGCAGCGGCATCGGTTTGTATATAGTCAGGAAAATCATTGAGCTCCATGGCTGGAGCATAAGTGTCAAGAGCGAAGCGAAGGCAGGCACTGAGTTTCTAATTGAGTTTAGTGATTAGCGGCATTTTAATGCCGCTAAATTAATCTTTAATCTTTTTTTACACTTTTTTAGAAGATATTTACACCTGTAAGATATAATATGCTTTGAAGAGGAGGGGAGGCCAATATGGTGAAAAGAATACTTGCTACCGTATTTATACTGGTCATGGCATTTCAACTTGTCTCATGTGCGAGCGGTTATAAAACAGGCAGTGCTTCACAGGATATAGTCACTCCTGCGTCTGCCAATGAAAAACAAAAGTTGACTATTCTCTACCATAAAGAAAATGCTCATTCTCTTACAGAGAATATGTATATCGAAAGCTACAATACCACATTTGAGAGAAGCTACGGGGTTGATGTGGAGTTTGCCCCGGAGAGTCTCATGGTAGGGGATAACATTGACTTAAGGGATATGGAAAAAATTGAGGCAAAGTTTGCTGTCAAGCTTGTTGCAGAAGCTGCTCCGGATTTGATATTTACTGACGGCATACATATGAATGGGCTGATAAGTCAAAAGGCAGTAGCTGAGGTTGGAGACCGGATCCCCAACCTTGATAAGGTATATGACGGCCTTTTAGGAGATGAAGTATACTATGTTCCGATAGCCATGAATTATTATTCGTATGGAATGAAAAGAAGCACTCTGAAGAGCTTGGGGTTTGGAGAGCCGGATTTGAACTGGACCAGAAAGGATTATCTTGAGATTAGAGATAGGTGGCTTACTGAGAATAAGAGCAATATATACTTTACTCTGGCTGAATTTGGTGATATTATATTTGGCTTTGAAAAAGATCTGAATATATTCGACAGCCTGAATAAGCGCGTAAATATTAATACACCGGAGGTAAAAAAGTGGGTCTCAGATATCAGGAATGAGATTTTCTACGGGAAATACAAGCTGGAGAAGGGCTACACCTTCAATGACTACTATAGCAAGCTTTATGAAAACTTATCGGAGGAAATGATTTGGGACCTTGAGTTGTACCAGCAAAACAAGAATAACCATATAAAGACCGGGTTAATGAGCCTTCTTAGGGCAGATATGAGCAGCTCTGAAATGCAAGGCAATGATGTTGTTGCTGTGCCTCAGTACAACGATTATACTCAATATCTTGATACATACGGTTTCATGGTGAATAAGAGAAGCAAGAATATAGAACTCGCCTGCGAATACATAAATGGTCTTCTGAATAACGAAACTCAACTGGAGCTTTATAAAACTGACTTATATAAATTTTATCCGGTTAATATGAAAATTGAAAAGATTATAGAAGAGCTTGAGGCGCAAAAAAACCCTGGGAAAAGGGCAGTTGAGCTAAAAAAGTATGTACTGGAGCAAATCAGGGATGGTAAATGTAAAATATGGAGCAATATAGACGAAAGGGAATTGAAACTCGTTGATATGCTTTTAAAGGACCTCTGCAGGTATATTTTCGCAGATAAGCAATATTCCAATGAAGAATTGGGCGTAGAGCTCAAGAAGCTGGAAAACAAGTACAATCTTTGGCTTAATGAATGAGACTCTTAACCATTGCTTGAAGGAGGTTGGAGAATGGGAAGAAAACTAAGCTTTGTTTTGTTAATAGCAATAATATCAATGCAGATATCGGCATGCAGCGATACTGCTGTTAAAAAGAGCACATCAGGGGAAGTGGTAATTCCTCAACCCGGTAAAGATAAGCCTCGCCTTACTATCTTTATAGCAGGCAACGACCCTATGAGGGACAGCGACTTTTTTACAGCCTACAGAAAAAGGTTTGAAAAAGAATATGGAGTGAAGGTAAATTACCATGTAATCGGATATGTATCGGGAGAGAGCGGTATAGTTGATTATTATGGAAAGCTCACTGCGAGGCTGCATATGGAGAATGCGCCGGAGCTTGTTCTCTATGGTCCAAATAACTTAAGTGCATTAATTGAACAAAGAGCAGTGGTTAATGTAAAAGGTAAGATACCAAACCTTGAGAAGGTATATGATGCTTTATTAGGTAATGAAACATACTATGTACCTGTTGGTATGGCATATATGGGTACCGCCCTTAACAAGAAAGTCCTGGGTGAATTGAACATAGGGGAGCCGGAGTTGGATTGGACAAATCAGGACTACTATACAATCAGGGAAAGATGGCTGGCTGAAGCAGGAAGGCCTTTTACCAGAATTGAATTTTACGATACCATTGACAAGTATATAAGCAGCTTGAATATTTTT
Source organism: Clostridia bacterium (assembly GCA_035628995.1). Lineage (NCBI taxonomy): Bacteria > Bacillati > Bacillota > Clostridia > Clostridia bacterium. The sequence continues at coordinate 20,621 of DASPIR010000001.1, forward strand.
GACAGGGATAACAAAAAAGCAAACATAAATACGCAGGAAATGAAAGGATTTATAAAAAGCATAAGGGATGAGATATATTCAGGTAAATATTTATTAAAAAGGGATTATTCATATGAAAATTACTATAACCTGTTATTTGATGAGCAGTCTAAGGAATACCAGGATGGAACCGCATTGCTGCTGTCTGATGAATACTTGAACAGTAGTCTGAGAAATATGGAGAAGGAGTATTTCTGCAATATACTTGTGTCGGAGAATAACGATTATATGCTTAAATGGGATAATCTTGCTGTACTGCCCAGGTTTAAAGACGGGAACCCTTACAAGCCCAACTTAAGCACATGGGGATTTCTTGTAAACAAGTATGGTAAAGAGTTGGAGCTTGCTTATGAATTTATAAACGGCCTTTTAAGTGATGAAGTACAGATGCAAATGCTGGATAAGCCTACAGGAGAATTCTGCTATTATCCGGTGAGCAAGGCTGTCGAAGGTGAAATAAGTGGTATGGAAAACAAAAAGCAGCTTGGCAAGGGTGCTATAGAATTGAGGGAGTATGCTTTGAATAAGGTTAAAGCGGGTGAGTTCAGTATGGACTTCTATATAAACGGAAAAGAACGTGAGATGTTCTCGCTGGTTCTGAAGGATATAAGCAAATATATATTTGCAGATAAGAAATATTCTGATGAGGAGCTTTCCAAGGAGCTTGAGAGCTTGGAGGGCAAGTACAACATCTGGCTCAATGAATGAGGAGTATGAAGGGTGGCAAGGGGGTGCAGAAATGCTGAAGAAACTATGGATTATGTTGTTAATAATTATAACTGGTTTTGCTTTGTGGGCCTGCAGTGCTTTTCCTGAAAAGGCCAAGGCTGTAGGGCAAGTCATAAGGCCTGAGGAAGCTGCGCAGGAGATTAGTATAATATTTGATGCTATGGATATAGGTTTCAGTAAATGGGAGCCTTTTGAGAATTATAAGAAAAGGTTTCAAAAGCAGTACGGGGTAAAGGTAAACTGCATTGCAATCGGTGATGCGATACCCACCGAGGAATATTTTGATAATTTATGCAAGGAACTTGCTGTAAAACTTCTGGTAGAAGATGGACCAGAGCTTATATTCTATAGCGAAGGCTACAGCTTCGATGGACTGGTTAAACAGAAGGCGGTTCTTGATGTAAGAAACAAGATCGATAATATCGACAGTATTTATGCTGCATTGGTGGGTAACGAGCTTTACTGCGTTCCGGTCACAATTTCATACAGGGCTATCGTTTTGAACCACAAGGCTTTGGAAGCACTGGATATAAAGGAACCGGAGCTTGGCTGGGATAAAGAAAGCTATTACGATATAAAGGAGAAATGGCTGGATAAATCCGAAACAACCTTCAGCTACTACGAGTATAACGATATTATAAACAAGTATCTACGCGATCTGGATATTTTCAATGTGAGGGAAAAAAGGGCGAATATAAATACACCGCAAATGAAAGACTGCATTAAAAAAATAAGAGCTGAAATATTCTCGGGCAAGTATAATCTGAAAAGCAATTATAAATTTGAGAACTATTATAATATGATGTATGAATACTTATCTGATGAGTATAAGGAGGATTCTGAGCTGAGACGTTCTGAAGCCTATAATAGCCAAGTCCTGAGGAATCGAAGATATGAGTATACCACCAATCCCTTAAAGGCCAAGGATACCAGTTATAAAATAGCACGTGGAGGGGCAGTGGTTTTGCCCCAATTTAGCGATGAGACTTCAGGACTTGCATACGCCGGCTTTTTAATTAACAGAAACGGTAAGAATACTGAACTGGCCTGTGAGTTCATAAACGGGTTATTGAGCAAAGAGGTTCAGATGCAGATATATGAAGACACGGATGATTCATATCCGGTGAACAAGGAACTTGAGGGAGCTATAAGAGACATTGAAGCACAGGCGAAGCTTGATGATAGGGCGGTTGTTTTGAAAGATTATGTGCTTGACAAGATAAAAAGCGGCAGTTGTAAGCTTTGGACAGACAGCAGCAAAGTTGAAGAGTCGGAATTGTTTTGGAAGCTTGTGAAGGATCTCGCCAAATGTTTTTTTGCAGACAAGACATATACTGAGGAGGAGCTGGCTAAAGAACTGCAGAAGCTGGAGGGTAAATACAACATCTGGCTCAATGAATGAGGAGTATGATGGGTGGCAAGGGGGTGCAGAAATGCTGAAGAAACTATGGATTATGTTGTTAATAATTATAACTGGTTTTGCTTTGTGGGCCTGCAGTGCTTTTCCTGAAAAGGCCAAGGCTGCAGGGCAAGTCATAAGGCCTGAGGATACCAAGCTGGAGCTGAATATAATCTTTGAAGTCGCGAATGCAGGCTTCACTGAATTGGAGCCATTCAAAGAATTTAAGAAAAGCTTTGAAAAGCAGTACGGGGTAAAGGTGAACTATATAAAAATCGGTGGTGCGATACCTACTGATGAGAATATTGAAAGCTTCCGCAAGGAGCTTGCTGCAAAGCTGCATCTGAAGGATGGGCCAGAGCTAATATACTATAATGGAGGTTTTGACTTTAGTGCTTTGATCAAACAGAAGGCGGTTATTGATGTAAGAGATAAGATAAGAAATGTTGACAGCATTTATCCTTCATTAGCAGGCAATGAGCTTTATTGTGTCCCGATCGCAATTTCATATAAGTCAATAGTATTTAACCGCAAGATTCTGGAGGAGCTGGGTATAAGGGAACCGGAGCCTGGATGGGATAAGGAAAGCTATTACGATATTAAGGGAAAGTGGCTGGATAAAAGAGAAGTGGCTTTTGACTACTACGAGTATAACGATATTATAAACAAGTATTTACATAATCTGGATATTGTCAATGGGGAGAAAAAAAGAGCAGCTATAAATACACTGGAAATGAAAGACTGCATCAAAAAAATAAGAGCTGAGATATTCTCGGGCAAGTACAAGCTGAAAAGCAATTATAAATATGAGAATTACTACAATATGCTGTATGAATACTTATCCGATGAATATGAGGAAGATGCTGAGCAAAGACATTCCAAAGCCTATAGCAGCCAAGGGCTTAGGAATAAAATTTATGAAGCTACCATCACTCCTTTAAAGCCTAAGCATACCAGCTATAGGATAGAAAGCGGAGAGGCTGTTTTTATGCCTCATTTTAGTGACGAAAACTCGTGGCTTGCTTATCATGGCTTTTTAGTAAACAGGAAAGGCAAAAATAATGAACTGGCTTGTGAGTTCATTAACGGCTTATTGAGCAAAGAGGTACAGATGCAGATATATGAAGATAATGATGGTCTGTACCCGGTAAACAAGGAGCTTGAGGGCACCATAAGAGGCATTGAAGCACAGGCGAAGCTTGATGATAGGGCGGTGGTCTTGAAGGAGCACGTGCTTGACCAGATAAAAAGCGGCAAATGCAAGCTTTGGACAGACAGTAGCAAGGTTGAAGAGTCGGAATTGTTATGGAAGCTTGTGAAGGATCTTTCAAAATACATTTTTGCGGACAAGGATTATACAGATCAAGAGCTTTCCAATGAGCTTAAGAGCTTGGAGGATAAATATAATATCTGGCTGAACGAGTAAATGTAAAGCTTTAGTATTTAGGGGGCTTCTATAATGTACAGGATAAGAGCGCTTAAGGCATACCTTTTTGTTTTACCGAGCTTAACAGGCTTTTCAATCCTATACCTTATACCCTTCATATGGGGTATAAGGTACTCAGTAAGCTTGAGCGGCTTTGACAATACCTTTGTGGGGTTAAAAAATTATGAAAGTGTTCTATTAAGCGGTGCATTCAGATTAGCGTTAAAAAATTCGGCAATATTCATGTCAATTGCAATACCGCTTATCATGACACTATCATTTTTTCTGGCGCTGGCAGTATATGAGTTTAAGCCGCCCAAATGGGTATATCTCTTTATAGTGCTGCCTATTGCAGTACCATCTGCTACAGTGGTAGGCTTTTTCAGAAAGCTTATTGGAAGCGGTGCTTTTAGCCTGATGAATTCAGATTTTGCAATGCTGGGCGTGATTCTAATATTTATATGGAAGAATACCGGTTATAACTTGATTATATATCTTGCAGGGTTGATGCAGCTGGATGGTACAGTAATTGAGGCTTCCAAGATAGATGGCGCCGGATATTTGCAAAGGCTGCGGCATATCATCATACCGATGTGTACGCCGGTAACAGCACTGGTAGGGATTGTTACAATCATCAACTCCTTCAAGGTATTCAAGGATGTGTATATTTTGCAGGGCAGCTATCCAAATCCACAAATATACATGCTGCAGCACTTTATGAATAATAAGTTTAAGGATTTGCAGTATGAAAAACTCACATCGGCGGCATATCTGTTTGCAGCAATAATATTTATAGGCGCATTTCTTTTATTCCGCATGGACAGAAGTTATTCAAGGAAGGTGGGTGAGAGCTGATATGCGAAGGATAGTACTTATTATCATGATTATCACAGCTCTTTTATATGTGTTCCCTATAGTTTATACTTTTACAAATTCCTTCATGGCTGAAAGCCAGGTTAAAACCCAATACGTACAGTTAATACCCGAAGAGTTCAATCTCCAGCAGTATTATACCATCTCTCTGTATAAGGGGGAGTACTTCAAATTCTTTGCAACATCAGTCAAGCTTACCGTTATAGTTATTGCAGGCCAGCTTGCAATAGGGCTGCTTGCTGCTTTTGCTTTTGCAAAAATGAAGTTCCGGGGCAGTGAGCTGTTATTTGGCATATATGTGCTTGCTGTTCTGCTGCCCTTTCAGGTTACGCTGGTGCCGAACTACCTGCTGTTTGATAAGGTGGACGGGCTGCTTGGCATCAAGCTTCTGGATACCCACTGGGCAATCATGCTGCCGGGAATATTTTCTTCCTTCGGAGTATTTCTGCTGAGGCAGTTCATCAGGGGTATACCCAATGAGGTAATAGAAAGCGCAAGGATGGATGGGGCAGGGTATTTCAAGATACTTTTCAGAATTATACTTCCAATAGTGAAACCGGCAGTCTATGCCCTTGTCATACTAACCTTTATTGACAACTGGAACCTGATTGAGCAGGCTGTTATTTTTCTGGATACGCAGGCAAAGCTGCCCCTGTCGGTATTCCTGGAAAACATCTATTATGAAGACTATGGAGTATTCTATGCAGGTGCGGTCCTTTACGTGGTACCGGCTTTAATAATTATGCAGAAGGGGGAAAGGTACCTGAGAGAAGGCCTTGCAATGGGGGGCTTGAGCAATGATAAATAGAGCATTGAAGATATTTCAGAATACAGTGTTGGGATTTTTAATTTTAGTATTTGTTATGGGCTTCTTCTCAAAGTCCGTAATAAACCTGTTCCTGCCGAAGGTACAGGTAACATCAGCCGTTGAAATGCCGGTGGAAAGGACACTTGTTCTGGAAGGTACAATAGAGCCGGGGAGTATAGTAAAAGTGAAGCTTGGTGGAGAAGCTGTGGTGGATGAATATTATGCAAAGTCCGGAGATATGGTGAATATTGGGGATCAGTTATTCAGAGTAAATCGGGAATATATTGGTGCTAATAATACTAGTGTTGAAGCTCTTGAACTGCGGCTGGAAAGTGAAATTTTGAGATTGGAAGAGTATCAAAATGAAGGATTTAAAGTGGATGAAGCAGATATTGAGATACTTACGGGGAAGCTTAATAAGAGCAGGGCTGAGCTTTTGAAATACGAAGAGCTTTATAAGGCGGGAGCCATAGCGGAAACCGAGCTTTCAGACTTAAGAGAGGATATATTCGAACAGGAAATGAACCTGGAAAAGAGCAGGTTGGAGCTTTTGAGCAAGAAAAGAGAGAATATAATGTCAGTCAAAGAAGCGGAAGTCAGGGTAAAGGAGCTGCAGGCTGAGCTTTTGGAGGCGAAGAGGCAGCAGCAGTTCTATTCAAAGCCGGATGAGGAGGGCATATGCTATTCAAGGGTAAAAGGTATTGTGTTAAATACCAATACTTCCGGTGTAATATTGTCAAAGGAGGATACGCTGGCTGAAATATCGGAGGTGGGCGGCAGCAGACAGCTGCTGTTCTCAGCTGAAGCTCTTGGCACTGAGTATGATTTTATAAAAAGCGTTGGTGAAATAGAGATCAGGCCTGACAGCGGCAGTTCGCCAGGCAGGGTTAGAATCACAAGCCTGAGCAGGATTGTTGAGGATGGAGGAATAGCTATAAAGGGGGAATTTGTCGGCGGAGATACCGGTGAGTTCTTGATCGGACAAGAGCTGAAGGGAATAATATCAAAAAGGTATACCAATAGGGGCTTCTATACTGTACCTAAAGCTTCATTGATTGCTTTTGACGGATTTGGTGAGGGTAAGAGCGGAGCAGTATATCTCCTTGAAGAAAAGGAAGGGATTCTGGGGAAGGAGTATGGGGCGAAGCAGGCGGAAGTAAAGATATTGGCAGTTGGAGATGAGGAGGTAATAGTATCAGGCCTTGAAAGCTATGAGAATCCCAAGGTGGTCACTAATCCTTCCTATAAGCTAAATGACGGGACGAAGGTATTCCTATGGGAATGAGAAGGCTTGCAGCTATTGCAGCAATAATAGTATTTGCCCTTGGGTCCTACTCATATATGATAGGCAAGTATAATCCCGATACTGTTGAGTTTCATTTCAGTGAGAATATTCCCGGCAAGGACTATGAGAAAATAAGAGAGAACAACAGAGATGTTTTTTTCAGTATGAATTATATTATGAGGCACCAGGGCAACAAGCTGATTATTACTACGGGCTTGGATTATCTTACGAAAGATTTGAGATTGTGTAAAGGCAGCTTCTTAGCGGATATGAATATGAAGGAAGCGGTAATAGGAGATATGGCTGCCGGAAAATATTTCAGGAGCTCCAGTGTAATAGGACAACTCATAAATGTATATGGAGAAGAGTATAAAGTAAAAGGTATCATTAAAGGAAGCAATGAAGTATATATTCCGTATTCTGATAAGCTTAGCAGCCTTTCGTGGCAAAAGAGAATAATCAGATGCAGCATAAGCGATAAAAAGCACTTCTATTTACAGCTGGAAAAACTTCAAAACCAGCTTGAAGCTTTTGGAGTTGAAATACTTGATGTAGTTATCTACAGGGAAGAGCTGAACTCATATAAGAATATTGCAATTCTTGCAGCTTCATATATCCTGGCATATTACTTGTTTATTCTTGCAAGAAGAATCAAAGCCGGATTAACAAAGCTGGAGAAGGGGTATCTTGAGAATTTCAGGGTTTATGAGCTGAGTACATATTTGCTGAATAAAGCAGGTGACCTGGCGGCTGCTGCAGGGCTTTGCATAATTGTACTGACAATGGCGTATGCAATTTATAAGCTGATATCCAATCTATATATTTTACCATCCATGATACCGGATAACCTGTTTTCACCATCTAGCTATATAAATGCAGTTGGATTGCTGTATAGAAGATATCTGACTCGTTTGGAGAATGGAATAGACGGAATTCTTGTGGATATTAAAATAGTAAATGCAGTATTTGTATTGTTGATATTAGCAATATTTATGATTGCTTTGGACTTCAAAAGAAGGAGAAGTGCAGCTAAAATTAAATAACCATCCTGAGTCTGATATGCAGGATGGTTATTTTTTTGTTCTTAAATATGAATAATCTTGTACCCCCCTTAATAGATATTAGTGAGTACATTAAGACATGTACATTTATTCTGACTCCGACCCCTGAAAACCTGAAAAGGCTTTCCCGGGCGTTAGGGTATGGGGAGTAATTCCCATGCCTGCCTTTCAGCAAAGGAGTTCAGCTGTACATGCGGTAAAATCATGCCGCAGTATAGCTGGGCTTTTTTATTACCAATTAAAGGAGGTGGAACTGGCACTGGTAGATTACCGTGGCCAGAAGAAAATTGAGTAAGATTCTTATGATCTCACCCGAGAAATGCATAGGCTGCAGAAGCTGTGAATTGATTTGCTCCTTTGGAAAGCAAAAGGAGTTCAATCCCAGGAATGCTGCGGTTTCTGTATTTGCCTATGATGAAGCAGCACTGTCGGTACCAATAATGTGTATGCAATGCGAGGAGCCTTCCTGCATGAAGGTTTGTCCTACATCAGCCATTTCCAAATCGATGGATGGGAATGTATTATTAGACAGCAGCAGGTGCATAGGCTGTAAAATGTGCATCAGTGCATGTCCGGTAGGAAACATTAGCTACAATGCCAAACAGAAGCAGATTGTTAAATGTGACCTTTGCGGCGGGGAGCCCAAATGTGCCGAGTTCTGTCCATCGGGGGCTATCAATTATGTGGAAGCGACATCAACAAACCTCGGTAAAAAGAAGAAGCTGGCAGGAAAATTCAAAGAGCTTTTTGGGGAGGTGAATGAATGATGTTTGGCTGGGCTGGGAAATTATTAAGAGTTAATCTGAATGATGGAATAATAAGCAAAGAAGATCTGAATATTGAGGATGCAAAGAATTACCTTGGAGGAAGAGGGCTTGGATCAAAGATATTAACGGATGAGGTCGATCCAAGTGTTGAACCCTTCAGTTCTGAAAACAAACTTATATTCATGGCGGGACCATTAACTGGGACCTTTGCAAGCAGCGCAGGCAGGTATGAAGTTATTGCCAAAGCACCTTTGACCGGAACTATCGGTGCTTCCAATTCAGGAGGGCATTTTGGCCCTGAGCTTAAATATGCCGGATATGACGGGATAATATTTGAGGGAAAATCGGATAAGCCGGTTTATTTATACATTAACGACGATGATGTACAACTGAGGTCTGCAGAGCATTTATGGGGAAAGACAGTATTTGATGTCACTGATGAGCTGCTTAAGGAGACCGCAGAGGATGCGAGGGTAGCGTGCATAGGGCCCGCAGGAGAGCGTTTGGTACTCTTTGCAACTGTAATGAATGACAAGCACAGGGCGGCCGGACGCTCAGGACTGGGAGCGGTGATGGGGTCCAAGAGGCTTAAGGCTGTTGTTGTAAGAGGAGCAAAATCCATAGAAGTGGCTAAGCCTGAAGAATTCCTTGAAAGCTGCATAGATGCAAGAAATAAGCTGAAGGCACATCCTGTTGCAGGTGCAGGTCTGCCAACCTATGGAACTGGGGTGCTGGTAAATATACTGAACCAGTCGGGTGCTCTCCCTACAAGGAACTGGAGAGACGGAGGATACTACGAGCATGCTGATGAGACTGGCGGGGAGTCCCTAAAGGACAAATATCTTGTAAAGAACAAAGGCTGCTTTGGATGTTCCATTGGCTGCGGCAGAATAACAAGGGTGCCGGATGGCAAATACAAGGGTTCCGGTGAAGGTCCGGAGTATGAAAGTGCCTGGTCCTACGGAGCAGATTGCGGGGTAAGGGATCTTGCTGCAATATGCAAGGCCAACTACATATGCAATGAGCTGGGGCAAGACCCGATTACAATGGGCTCAACCATAGCCTGTGCAATGGAAATGTATGAGAAGGGTATTCTCACAAAAGAAGAACTTGGAAGAAGCCTGAATTTTGGTGATGCTGATGGTATAGTTGAGCTTACCAGAATGACTGGATTGAGGGAAGGCTTTGGAGATAAGCTGGCGCAAGGCTCCTATAGGCTGGCGGATAGCTTTGGACATCCTGAACTCTCAATGTCGGTAAAGAAACAGGAAATGCCTGCATATGACGGCAGGGGAGTGCAAGGGATGGCACTTGAATATGCTACCTCCAATAGAGGCGCGTGCCATGTAAGGGGATATCTTACATCTCCTGAAATATTAGGTGTACCGGTAAAGCTTGACCCTCTGGTAACTACAGACAAGGCAAGCTGGTTAAAGACCTTCCAGGATCTCACAGCAGTAATTGACTCTGTCGGGGTATGCTTGTTCACTACCTTCGGCTTAGGGCTTCCGGAGATAGCGGAGATGCTTCGTTGTGCTACAGGGATGACCTGCAGCGATGAAGAATTTCTGAAGACAGGGGAAAGGATATGGAACCTTGAAAGGCAGTTCAATTTGAAGGCTGGTTTTACCAAGGCAGATGACACCTTGCCAGAGAGGCTTCTAAAGGAGCCGTTGCCTAAAGGTCCTGGAAAAGGAATGGTCGCACAACTTGATGCTATGCTTAATGAGTATTATGAAGTAAGAGGCTGGGATGAAAGCGGTGTGCCAACAGCTGAGAAGCTTGAGGAACTCTCCCTTTAGGCTAGTATAAGTCTAGGAGGGCAATCGGAAAGACTGCCCTCCTTATAACTTTATAGGAGATATTTATGAAAGTAAAATATTTCGCATTTATCCGGGATTATACCGGTTCAAAGGAAATATGCATAGAAAGCTGCTCTACTTTGAGAGAACTTCTGGATAAGCTATGCAGCAGATATGGAAAGAGGTTCAGGGAGAAGCTTTTTGCCGGAGAGAGGCTGAGCGAGGATATCATAATAATGGTAAATGGAAGGCATATAGAGCATTTAAACGGCATAGACACCCACCTTGAGGAAAATGATGAAATCAGCATATTCCCTAAAATTGCAGGGGGTTAGAAGATATTTTGGGTTGATGGGGGTGAAGGATGGAATGAATGATTCTTATATTGATATAGTAAAAAAGTATGGCAAGGACAAGAAGAATACTCTCGCCATGCTCCAGGATATACAAAAGAGCTTCGGCTACATATCGAGGGAAGCCATGGAGATATTATCAGAGCAGCTGAATGTGCCGCTTTGCAAGCTTTATAGCATGGCTACCTTCTATAAAGCGTTGAGTCTAAAACCAAGAGGAAGAAATTTGATAAGGGTATGCGATGGGACAGCCTGCCATATAAGGTCTTCACCACTGCTGATAGATGAAATTGAGAGGGTTCTGAAGATAAAGCCTGGAGAGACAACTAAGGATGGGGAGTTTACTCTGGAAACGGTCAATTGTCTTGGCTCCTGTGCAATAGCTCCTGTAATGGTTATTAATGAAGTCTATTATGGTAAGGTAACTCCTGCAAAGCTGCGGGATATTTTTGACAACTGCGGAGGTACAAGCAATGAGTAATTCTTCTGCTGAAAAAAAGAAGATATTGGTTTGCTGTGGCACGGGTTGTATTGCCAGTGGCAGTATGAAAGTATTAGAGGAATTTAAGAAGCAGCTTGAGCTGCTGAACGGCTTGTTCGAGGTGAAGACCATAGTCAAGTCTACGGGCTGCAATGGATTATGCGAAAGAGGGCCGATAGTTAAGATACAGCCTGATGATATATCATATTACAAGGTCAGTGCGGATGATGCAGCTGAGATAGTTGAAAAATCAATACTCGGTTGTGAGGTAGTCGAGAGGCTGCTCTATCATGATAAGGTATCAGGCAAGAGCTTCAGATCCCATAAGGAAACAGATTTTTATAAAGGACAGTATAAAATTGCTTTGAGAAATATAGGGGAAATTGATCCGGCAAACATAGAAGACTATATTGAGCGAGGTGGGTATACAGCCCTAAAAAAAGCCCTTTTCCAAATGTGGCCGGAGGAAATCATTGATACCATCAAGAAAGCAGGGCTCAGAGGCAGGGGAGGTGCCGGATTCCCAACAGGCAGAAAGTGGGAGGAATGCAAAAACTCAGAGGGCATTCTCAGGTATGTAGTCTGCAACGGTGACGAAGGAGACCCAGGGGCTTTTATGGATAGAAGCATAATGGAGGGTGACCCAAACAGTATAATCGAGGGTATGATCATCTGTGCATATGCTATTGGAGCTTCAGAGGGGTTCATTTATATCAGAGATGAGTATGAGCTTGCACTCAGGAACATGTCCAAAGCAATTGAAGAGGCTGAAAGGCATGGTTTCTTGGGAGAGGATATATTAGGGAGCGGAATGAGCTTCAGAATAAATATAGTAAGGGGCGGCGGCGCTTTTGTATGTGGTGAATCCACTGCGCTTATGGCCTCTGTTGAGGGAAGGGTAGGAGAGCCAAGGGCTAAGTACATACATTCAACAGAAAAAGGATTATGGGGAAAGCCTTCGGTGCTGAATAATGTGGAAACATGGGCTAATATCCCTGAGATTATCAACAAAGGGCAGGAGTGGTTCAAATCCATAGGTACTGAGAGCGGGAAAGGCACTAAGGTCTTCTCACTGGTAGGAAAGGTAAAGAATACAGGGCTTGTGGAAGTCCCGCTGGGCACAACCCTAAGAGAGCTGATTTACGATATCGGTGGAGGAATAATAGGAAATAGGAGATTCAAGGCTGTACAGACGGGAGGACCGTCTGGAGGATGTATTCCCGTAGGGCACTTGGACCTGGAAGTGGATTTTCATTCTCTCGAAGACGTGGGGTCTATGATGGGCTCTGGCGGTATGATAGTAATGGATGACAGGACCTGTATGGTGGAAATAGCCAAATATTATATCAGGTTCCTTTCTGAAGAGTCCTGTGGGAAGTGTATTCCGTGCAGAGAGGGTTTAAGGCGTATGCTTGAAATCCTTGAGGGCATTACTAGTGGGAAGGGTAATCTGAGAGACATCAATCTCCTCATGGAATTGGCAGAGATGATGAGTGAGGCATCTCTGTGCGGATTGGGCAAAACTGCCCCGAATCCTGTAATAACCACTATCAGGTATTTTACAGATGAATATTTGGAGCATATAGTGAACAAGAGCTGTCGTGCAGGGGTATGCAAAGAATTGACTGAGTTTAAGATATCAGAGGATAAGTGCAAAGGCTGCGGCATCTGTAAAAAATCCTGTCCGGTCGGTGCCATACAAGGTGAACTGGAAACCTTCCATACAATAGATAGTTCAAAATGCATAAAATGCGGCAGCTGCATTGATATGTGCAGCTTCAAAGCAATACTTTCAGCCAAGGGGGTGGCGAAATGAAAGTTCTGATTGACGGCAGGACCTGCGAAGCTGAATACGGGGAATACATATTAGCTGTAGCAAAGCGAAATGGAATCGATATTCCTACCTTATGCCACAGCGATGCTTTGGATGGGCTCGGTACTTGCCGGCTATGCGTAGTGGAGCTTGTGGAAGCGGAAAAAACAAAGATAGTAGCTTCATGCATATATCCGATAACCCGTGAATTAGAAATTAGAACCGACAGCAGCAGGATTTTCAGAATAAGAAAAACCATAATGAAGCTTCTGCTTTCTCGCGCTCCAGAAAATGAACACCTGAACAGTTTGGCTCTACAGTATGGACTGCAGCCGGTTAGGCTGCTTGGATTGACTGATAAAGGGTCTGACTGAATATTATGCGGCCTTTGTGTGAAGGCATGCGAAGAGTTGGGTGCAAACGCCATTTCTACGGTATGTCGAGGAACGGGGAAAAAGATCTCCACTCCTTATGATGAGCCTTCCCTTGCTTGTGTTGGATGTGGCTCCTGCGCGGCCGTATGTCCGACGGGAGCTGTTGGTATAGAAGAAAAGGACGGTACCAGGACGATATGGGGTAAAACCTTTGAAATGTTAAGATGTGAAAAGTGTGGAGAATACTTTGCGCCAAGGGAGTATTTTGAATTTATGGAGAAAAAGCTGGGGCAAATAATTGAAAATAGGTACTGCAGCAGCTGTAAAAAGGCCATTCATGGATCAAAGTACAGGGATATATACGGAGTAAAATAAGCAGCAAAAACCTTTCATTTGATAATTAGTTGGCGAGTGAAGGGTTTTTGCTGTTTATTCCTATTTCAAGTAAGAAAATATTTGTTGACAAATCAACAAATAGAAATAGAAGCAAAATGCATACCAATTTTAGCAGTAAATGCTTGACAGTAATATATTGGTATGTTAACATTATATATTGCATTGTAGTAAGTAATTTCATAATATTATTCTAGTATTTGTATAAGGATAATTAAAAAAGGTAATATTAAAATAGGTATGCTTTAACTATTCGGCCAACCAAAAGCGATACTTTTTGAGATTTTTTTTGCTTTTGGCTATTTTAATTTATTTAAATTTAAGGGGTGAAGGACTTTATGCTGGTACATCCAATCTCTGCGGGAAGAAATCAAAGGATGAGTTACTCCAAAATTGACGAAGTAATGGATATGCCTAACCTGATTGAAGTGCAGAAAAACTCCTATAACTGGTTCCTTGAGGAAGGTCTTAGAGAGGTTTTCAATGATGTTTCACCAATTCAGGACTACACAGGCAATCTAATACTGGAATTCGTCGATTATTCGTTGGACGGAAAGCCAAAATATTCAGTTGAAGAATGCAAGGAAAGAGATGTTACATATTCTGCTCCTTTAAAAGTCAAAATCAGACTTATCAACAAGGAAACTAACGAGGTTAAAGAGCAGGAAGTATTCATGGGCGATTTTCCTTTGATGACAGACTCAGGTACTTTTATAATCAATGGTGCAGAAAGAGTTATAGTAAGTCAGCTGGTAAGATCACCAGGGGTTTATTATGTCGAGACCATTGATAAATCTGGAAAACCGCTTTATTCAAGCACTGTAATTCCTAACAGAGGAGCTTGGCTGGAATACGAGACGGATTCTAACGACATCCTATGGGTAAGAATTGACAGAACGCGAAAAATCCCGGTAACCGTACTTTTAAGGGCTTTAGGGTTCGGTACAGATGAACAGATTGAAAGTATCATGGGGGAAGATGAAAGTATAAAAGCCACTCTTCAGAAGGACGGAACAAAGTCTCATGAAGAAGGTCTAATTGAGGTTTACAAGCGTTTAAGACCGGGAGAGCCTCCAACAGTTGAGAGCGCCAGGTCGCTGATTGATGTGCTTTTCTTTGATGCAAAGAGATATGATCTTGCAAAGTTCGGCAGGTATAAGTTTAATAAGAAGCTATGCCTTAGTCAGAGACTTTCCGGACAGAAATTGGAGAAGGAAGTAGTTGACCCAAGAACAGGGGAGATACTTGCAGAAGCCGGAGAAAAGGTCACAAGAGATAAGGCTCAAAAAATTCAGAATGCCGGAATAAATGAAGTTTATGTGGCAATTGAGGGCAGAACAGTTAAAATACTGGGAAGCAATATTGTTGATATAAACAAATATTTGAACTTTGACGTATCTGACTTGAATATAAAGGAACTTGTCAATCTTTCTGTACTTAAGGGAATATTGCAGAAGTTCAGTACAGAGGATGAGATAAAGGAAGAAATCAAGAACAGGATTAAGGATCTCATACCTAAGCACATCTTAATAGACGATATAGTTGCTTCAATTAACTATAATATAAACCTGGCTCAGACAATCGGAAACGTAGACGATATCGACCATCTGGGCAACAGAAGACTGAGATCTGTAGGAGAGCTCCTTCAGAACCAGTTCAGAATAGGTTTGTCAAGGATGGAGAGAGTAGTCAAGGAAAGAATGACCATCCAGGATATTGACGTGGTTACACCACAGCAGTTGGTTAATATCAGGCCAGTGGCGGCAGCGATCAAGGAATTCTTCGGAAGCTCCCAGCTCTCGCAGTTCATGGATCAGACAAATCCACTTGCTGAGCTTACTCATAAGAGAAGATTATCTGCTCTCGGACCTGGAGGTTTGTCCAGAGAAAGAGCTGGCTTCGAAGTAAGAGACGTTCACCATTCCCACTACGGCAGAATGTGCCCGATAGAAACTCCTGAAGGACCGAACATAGGTCTTATAGGCTCATTGAGTACCTATGCGAGAGTGGACGAATACGGGTTTATCGAAGCACCTTACAGACTTGTTAAAACTGACGATAATGGGGAAAAGTATGTAACTGAAGAAATTGTCTATATTACTGCCGATATTGAGGACGAGTTTGTAATAGCCCAGGCTAATGAACCCCTTGACGAAGAAGGAAAATTCATCGACAGAAGGGTTACTGCAAGGGCAAGACATGAAGTAGTAATAGTGCCGAATACAGAAGTTGAATTTATGGACGTATCTCCAAAGCAGGTAGTATCAGTTGCTACGGCAATGATACCCTTCCTTGAGAACGATGACGCGAATAGAGCTCTAATGGGTTCTAACATGCAACGTCAGGCTGTTCCGATAATAAAGCCGGATTCGCCTATAATAGGTACCGGAATGGAGCATAAGTCTGCAAGGGACTCAGGAGTTATAGGACTTGTCAAGGGCGATTGCGTAGTTGAAAGTGTAAGCGCCAAAGAAATAGTGTATAAAACCACAGCAGGTGAAAGAGAGAGATACAAGCTCTTAAAGTTCTTGCGTTCCAACCAGGGAACCTGCATAAATCAGAAACCTGTGGCAAAAAAAGGTGAGATACTCAAAAAAGGCGATATAATAGCCGACGGACCTTCTACCGATATGGGAGAAATAGCCTTGGGCAGAAATATACTTATCGGGTTCATGACTTGGGAAGGTTATAATTACGAGGACGCTATACTTATAAGTGAAAAGCTTGTTAAAGAGGATGTTTTCACCTCCATACACATAGAGGAGTATGAATCAGAGGCGAGAGACACTAAGCTTGGTCCCGAAGAGATAACAAGGGACATACCCAATGTTGGGGAAGAAGCTTTGAAGGATCTTGATGAAAGAGGCATAATCAGAATAGGTGCCGAGGTAAGATCTGGTGACATCATGGTAGGTAAAGTAACTCCAAAAGGAGAGACTGAGCTTACTGCAGAGGAAAGACTCTTAAGGGCAATATTCGGAGAGAAAGCACGTGAAGTAAGAGATACTTCTCTCAGAGTTCCTCATGGTGAATCCGGTATAATCGTAGATGTAAAAGTGTTTACAAGAGAAAACGGAGATGAGCTTCCTCCTGGAGTTAACCAGCTGGTAAGATGCTATATAGCTCAGAAGAGAAAGATATCCGTTGGTGACAAGATGGCAGGACGCCATGGAAACAAGGGTGTTATTTCAAGAGTGCTTCCGGAAGAGGATATGCCATATATGCCTAATGGGACACCGCTTGAGATAGTATTGAACCCTCTTGGGGTACCTTCACGTATGAATATCGGGCAGGTGCTTGAGGTTCATCTGGCACTTGCAGCAAAGGCATTGGGTTGGAAAATTGCCACTCCGGTATTTGATGGTGCACGAGAAGACACTATACTTGAAACCATCGAATGTGCCAACAAGGTTATACAGACAAAGAAAAACCTTAGGATAATAAAAGAAAAGATACTTGCAAACAACAGGCTGAGAGATGCTGAAGTTGAAGAAGGGCAGCCTATTATAGAAGTGCCGGATATCAAAGGCGAAATAAAAGAAAACGTTCAAATAGTTCACGAGCTCTTGAATAATGAAATATTTGATATTGACAGCAAGTTGACCGCTATAAAAGAATTGATAAAATCCTCGGAGCTTTCAGAACTGAAAGCAGTCGAGAAGATACTAAAGGTCTTTGGTGAAACTCCTATCGATGGGATTGAACTGAATCATACAGGAAAAGTGCAGCTTAGGGATGGACGTACTGGAGATTACTTTGACAATTCCGTTACGGTAGGTTACATGTATATACTCAAACTATTGCACCTAGTAGATGATAAGATTCATGCAAGATCTACAGGTCCTTACTCACTCGTAACACAGCAGCCACTTGGCGGTAAAGCCCAGTTCGGAGGCCAGAGGTTCGGGGAAATGGAAGTTTGGGCGCTGGAAGCCTACGGCGCAGCCCATACCCTGCAGGAAATACTTACTGTGAAGTCTGACGACGTAGTAGGAAGAGTAAAGACATATGAATCCATTGTTAAGGGTGAAAATATTCCGGAACCTGGAGTCCCCGAGTCCTTTAAGGTTCTTATTAAGGAGCTTCAGAGCTTGGCTCTTGATGTAAAGGTTTTGACTGAAGAGAATCAAGAGATAACTATCAGGGAGTCAGTTGACGAGGAAGTTGAAGACCTCGGAGCTGATATGGAAGTACGCGAAGACATGGATTTCACAAGTCTCCCATTTAAAGGAGAAACCATTGCTTCAGAAGATCTCTATGAAGATTACGAAGGAGATGCTGAAGTGACAGAAGAATTCGAAGTCGAGATGGACTTCGATGAGCTCCTTTTGAACGAGGAAGAAGTTGAAGAGGATGACGAAGAGTTTTAAAACTAAAGGGTATTCCTATAAAGCATTGGTGCGAGGTGCGAGGTGCGAGGATTTAGCAAATGCTCCGAAGAGCTAACTAAAGCCACGAACCCCGAACCACGAACCCCGAACCAGAAATTGGCATAGCCAAATTCGGTACTAATTATTAGAAGGGAGAGATACCTCCTTGTTTGAATTAAATAACTTTGAAGCAATCAAAATAGGTTTGGCATCCCCGGAGAAAATAAGGGAATGGTCAAGGGGAGAGGTAAAGAAGCCGGAGACAATAAACTATAGAACATTGAAACCTGAAAAGGAAGGTCTTTTTTGCGAGAAAATTTTTGGTCCTACAAAGGACTGGGAATGCCACTGCGGAAAATACAAGAGGATCAGGTACAAGGGAATAGTTTGCGACCGTTGCGGTGTTGAAATAACCAAAGCAAAGGTTAGAAGAGAGAGAATGGGCCATATCGAGCTTGCTGCTCCAGTATCACATATCTGGTATTTCAAAGGAATACCCAGCAGAATGGGTCTTATACTTGATATGTCTCCAAGAGCCTTGGAAAAGGTTCTGTACTTTGCCTCCTACATAGTAGTCGATAATGGCGATACGACCCTTTCAAAGAAGCAGCTCTTAAGTGAGAAGGAATATAGGGAGAGCATAGAAAAATTCGGCAGCAGGTTCAGGGCAGGAATGGGTGCTGAAGCAGTTAAAGAACTCCTTAAGGATCTTGACCTGGAAAAGCTGGCAAAAGAACTTAGGATAGACCTTAAAGACAGTACCGGACAGAAAAGGCTTAGGTCAGTCAGAAGGCTGGAGGTTGTTGAGGCCTTTAAGAATTCCGGCAATAAGCCTGAATGGATGATTCTTGAGACTATACCGGTAATACCGCCGGATTTGAGGCCAATGGTGCAGTTGGATGGCGGAAGATTTGCCACCTCTGACCTTAACGACCTCTATAGAAGAGTAATAAACAGAAATAACAGACTTAAGAGACTGCTTGACCTGGGAGCACCGGACATCATCGTTAGAAATGAAAAGAGAATGCTCCAGGAAGCAGTAGATGCTCTTATAGACAACGGCAGAAGAGGAAGACCGGTAACGGGTCCTGGCAACAGACCATTAAAGTCCTTGAGTGACATGCTTAAAGGAAAGCAGGGAAGATTCAGACAGAACCTACTCGGAAAACGTGTTGACTATTCAGGACGTTCAGTTATAGTTGTAGGTCCGGAACTGAAGCTTTTCCAATGCGGTCTGCCAAATGAGATGGCCCTTGAGCTCTTTAAGCCTTTTGTAATGAAAAAGCTTGTAAATGACGGACTTGCACATAATATAAAGAGCGCTAAGAGAATGGTTGAAAGAGTTAAACCAGAGGTCTGGGATATACTTGAAGAAGTTATCAGCGAGCATCCAGTGCTGTTAAACCGTGCTCCAACACTGCATAGACTTGGTATCCAGGCTTTCGAGCCGATACTTGTACAGGGCAGAGCACTGAAGATTCATCCACTGGTATGTACTGCATACAACGCTGACTTCGATGGTGACCAGATGGCTGTACATGTACCTTTATCTGTAGAAGCGCAATCGGAAGCTAGATTCCTGATGCTGTCTGCCAATAACATTTTGGCTCCAAAGGATGGAAGACCGGTTGTAAGCCCAACACAGGACATGGTTATGGGTATATATTACCTTACTATACATGTGCCCGGTGAAAAGGGTGAAGGCAAGGTATTCACAAACTTGGATGAAATGATAATGGCCTATCAGTTGGGTGAAGTATCTCTGCATGCAAAGGTAAGGGTAAGAATAACAAAGGTAATTAACGGTCAAGAAAAGACCAAAATAGTTGAAAACACTGTCGGAAGATTTATTTTCAATGAGTCAATTCCCCAGACACTTGGCTTTGTTGAAAGAAATACCGAAGATGATATGTTCCTGTTAGAGCTTGATCCTAAGGACAGGGATGGAAATATAGTGCCTGTAGACAAGTCGCTGTTAGGAAAAATAGTCGATAAGTGCTTCAGAATGCATGGAAATACAAATACTGCAATTATGCTGGACGAAATAAAGAGACTGGGCTTCCATTACTCGACAAAGGGCGCAGTTACAATAAGCATATCGGATATGGATATTCCGAGCGCAAAGAAAGAGATTCTTTCAAAGGCAGATGAGAGAGTAGACAAAATTGAAAAGATGTATAGAAGAGGCTTAATATCCAATGAAGAAAGATATGAGCAGGTAATAGATACCTGGAAAACAGCCACAGATGATGTTACAAAAGCATTGATGGATAATCTGGATAGGCTCAATTCAGTGTATATGATGGCTAATTCAGGAGCCAGAGGTAGTGTTAATCAGATTAAGCAGCTGTGTGGTATGAGAGGTCTTATGGCTGATACCTCAGGTAGAATAATAGAAATTCCTATAAAAGCTAACTTCCGTGAAGGTCTTGACGTTTTGGAGTTCTTTACTTCCACTCACGGTGCTAGAAAAGGTCTTGCTGATACAGCACTGCGTACTGCTGACTCAGGTTATCTGACAAGACGTCTTGTTGACGTAAGTCAGGACGTAATAATCAGGGAAGAGGACTGTGGTACAGAAGAAGGCTTGATCATGAGCGAGATCAAAGACGGCAATGAAGTAATCGAAAAGCTTAAAGACAGACTCATGGGAAGATATACCAACGGAGACGTAGTAAACCCGGAAACAGGTGAAATACTTGTGAAAAAGGGCGAACTGATATCTGAAAAAATGGCTGGTACTATTGTGAAGCTTGGCATCAAGAAAGTTCCGATAAGAACAATACTGACCTGTCATGCAAAACAAGGCGTATGTACTAAATGCTACGGAGTAAACCTTGCATCCGGTGAACCTGTGCATATAGGAGAGGCAGTTGGTATAATTGCAGCTCAATCAATAGGTGAGCCTGGTACGCAGCTTACTATGAGAACCTTCCACACGGGCGGTGTTGCCGGTGATGACATTACTCAGGGTCTTCCTAGAGTTGAAGAACTTTTCGAAGCTAGAAAGCCTAAAGGACTTGCAATAATATCCGAAATCTCCGGTACTGTTAAAATTATAGACCAGAGAAAGAAGAAGGATGTTGTGATACTTGCAGAGGATGGCGATACCAGAACTTACACTATCCCTTACGGCTCAAGGCTCAGGGTTACTGAGGGCGAGGCAATAGAAGCAGGGGATGAGATAACAGAAGGTTCCGTAAATCCGCATGATATATTGAAAATCAAAGGTGTGGCAGGAGTACAGACTTACCTGCTCATGGAAGTGCAGAGAGTTTACAGGCTGCAGGGTGTTGATATCGCGGATAAGCATATAGAAGTTATTGTCAGACAGATGCTCAGGAAGGTCAAGATAGATGAGTCTGGAGATACAGAACTGCTTCCGGGCGGACTCTTCGACATATTCAAATATGAAGATGAGAATGCAAGGGTCAGTGCTGAAGGTGGAGAAATGGCTGCCGGAAAGAGAGTGCTTCTTGGTATAACCAAAGCATCCTTGGCAACAGATTCCTTCTTGTCAGCTGCATCCTTCCAGGAAACAACAAGGGTTCTTACTGAGGCAGCAATAAAGGGCAAGATAGATCCACTTGTCGGACTAAAGGAAAATGTCATAATTGGAAAACTTATTCCTGCAGGTACCGGCATGAAGAAATATATGGATATATCAATAAGGCCAGCTGACACAATAGAGTAAAAACTATTGACACAAAATATAACAAATGCTAAAATTATTTAGTGCGTTATAGAGAACCATTATAATGGTTCTCTTATGCACGTTTTAACTGATAACTCCTTAACAATAGATTTTCCAGGAGTGCCACAATTCTTTTCAGACTCGACATTACCGATGGTTGCCATGCAAAAATCCACAAGAGGTGATTTAAATGCAGGAACTAAAAGCTTCACACAGAAGAATAGTGGGGTTAAAGCAGACAGTAAAGGCAGTGAAAAATGGAACTGCAAAAAAGGTATATGTAGCTAAGGATTCCGACGATTTTATAAAACAGTCGGTACTTGATGCATGTAGCGATAAAAATTTACAAATCATATATGTCAGCAATATGAAGGAACTGGGAGATGCATGTGGTATAGATATTGGCGCTTCAACGGCGGCAATTGTCGAAGATTAAGATGCATATCAATAAAACGCCTTCATATGAAGGCGTTTTTTATCGCAAAAAGTATATCCAGAGCGTATTACAGAGCTTAGCTAATGTTAAGCCTGTGTATGATAAATAAAACAAGGAGGTGCATTTAATGCCTACAATTAGCCAGTTAGTAAGGAAAGGCAGAGAGAAGGTTGAGTACAAATCAACTGCACCAGCGTTGAAGGAAAGCCCACAGAAAAGGGGAGTATGTACTGTTGTAAAGACTACAACACCAAAGAAGCCTAACTCCGCATTAAGAAAAATTGCCAGAGTTAGATTGACAAATGGTATTGAAGTTACAGGCTACATCCCTGGAATCGGCCACAACCTGCAGGAACACTCAGTTGTTCTTATCAGAGGCGGCAGAGTAAAGGACCTTCCTGGCGTAAGGTACCACATTGTAAGAGGTACTCTTGATGCCGCTGGCGTTGCCAACAGAAAGCAAAGTAGATCAAAATACGGCGCGAAGAGACCAAAGAAATAATATTGTGCGAGTTATTTAACATTAGGCTGAATTTTGCCTATGTTTAAAATATATTTGCGCACAACGGCAGTTGATTAACTTGATGCTGCCGAGTACCGATGATATTAAAATTAATATTAAGGAGGGAAGTATAGTGCCAAGAAGAGGACATATATCGAAAAGAGACGTATTACCGGATCCATTGTACAATGATAAGATTGTTACTAAGCTTATCAACAATATAATGTATGATGGAAAGAAGAGCGCCGGACAGAAAATAGTTTATGGTGCTTTCGAAATAATGAGGGAAAAGACAGGTAAGGAACCCATCGAATTATTTGAAACAGCAATGGCCAACATCATGCCTGTTCTGGAAGTTAAGGCTAGAAGAATCGGTGGAGCCACTTATCAGGTTCCTATAGAAGTAAGGCCTGAAAGAAGGCAAGCATTAGGAATGAGATGGTTGATCGATTTCTCCAGAAAAAGAGGAGAAAAGACAATGGGTGAAAGATTAGCCGGAGAGCTCTTAGATGCAGCGAATAATACTGGAAACAGTGTAAAGAAGAGAGAAGACACTCATAAGATGGCAGAAGCTAACAAGGCATTTGCACATTACAGGTGGTAATTTCGGATCGAGGTTTGTAGTGAACAATATGAATATAGATTATATAATGCTAAATAATAAGTTTTTAGGGAATTATAACAGTGAAACTTACAACAGAAAGGAGGATAACTGTGCCTAGGCAATTTTCGTTAGAAAAAACAAGAAATATAGGAATAATGGCTCATATTGACGCAGGAAAGACAACAACTACTGAAAGAGTGTTGTATTATACTGGGAAAACATATAAAATAGGCGAAGTTCATGAAGGAACTGCCACAATGGACTGGATGGAGCAGGAGCAGGAAAGAGGAATAACAATTACTTCTGCAGCTACAACAGCCGAGTGGAAGGGACATAGAATAAACATCATAGATACGCCAGGGCACGTGGACTTTACTGTTGAAGTAGAAAGGTCACTGCGTGTATTAGATGGTGCTGTAGCGGTTTTCTGTGCCAAGGGTGGAGTTGAGCCTCAGTCTGAAACCGTTTGGAGACAGGCTGATAAATATAACGTTCCACGACTTGCGTATGTAAATAAAATGGACATAATGGGAGCAGATTTTTATAGAGTAGTCCAAATGATGAAAGACAGACTCGGAGCTAATGCTGTTCCGATTCAGCTCCCAATAGGCAGTGAGGAAAGATTTATAGGTATAGTGGACTTGATAGATATGAAAGCCCACATCTATAAGGATGATCTCGGCAAAGAAATGGTAATAGAAGAAATACCCGCAGATATGATGGATAAAGCAAAAGAGTTCAGAGAGAACCTCATTGAAAAGGTATCTGAAGTCAATGAGGAACTGATGATGAAGTATTTGGAGGGCATAGAACCGACGGAAGAAGAAATAATGACAGCTCTCAGAATAGGTACCATCGCAGTTAAGCTGAATCCGGTTATATGTGGATCTTCATACAAAAATAAGGGTGTACAGCTTATGCTGGATGCAGTTATCAACTATATGCCATCTCCACTCGACATACCTCCAATCGACGGTACTTCCTTAGATGGAGTAGAGAAGGTAGTAAGGCATTCAGATGACTCAGAGCCTTTTTCAGCTCTTGCATTCAAGATTATGGTTGACCCCTATGTGGGTAAGCTGGCTTTCTTCAGAGTTTACTCCGGAGTAGCTGAGGCTGGCTCTTATGTTTTTAACTCCACAAAAGGCAAGAGGGAGAGAATAAGCAGAATAGTACAGATGCATGCTAACCACAGAGAAGAAATCAAAGAGGTTTACACAGGCGATATCGCGGCCGCTGTGGGTCTCAAGGATACAACTACAGGAGACACCCTCTGCGATGAGGACAATGCTGTAATCCTTGAATCAATGGTGTTCCCAGAGCCTGTTATCAATGTTGCTATAGAGCCTAAAACAAAGGCAGGCCAGGATAAGATGGGCATTGCCCTTCAGAAGCTGGCTGAAGAAGACCCTACCTTCAGGACATATACTGATGTTGACACAGGTCAGACAATTATCGCAGGTATGGGAGAACTGCATCTGGAGATAATCGTTGACAGAATGATGCGTGAATACAAGGTTGAAGCAAATGTCGGCAAGCCGCAGGTTGCTTATAAAGAAACCATTAGAAGGAAAACGCAGATTGAAGGTAAGTTTGTCAGACAGTCAGGCGGTAAAGGACAGTACGGTCATGTTTGGCTTGAACTGGAACCTAAAGCCCCTGGAGAAGGTTTTGAATTTGTAAACAAAATTGTAGGTGGAGCAATACCTAGAGAATATATACCAGCTGTACAGCGTGGTGTAGAAGAAGCAACTCTGAATGGTGTACTGGGTGGATACCCGGTTCTCGACTTAAAGGTTACACTTTTTGATGGGTCATACCATGAGGTTGACTCCTCTGAAATGGCATTTAAGATCGCAGGTTCAATGGCCTTTAAAGATGGTTGTAAGAAAGCAGATCCTGCACTTCTCGAGCCAATAATGAAGGTTGAAGTAACAGTACCTGAAGAGTATATGGGAGATGTTCTTGGTGACATTAACTCCAGAAGAGGAAGAATTGAGGGCATGGAAGCAAGAAGTGGAGCTCAGGTTATAAGGAGCTTCGTACCGCTTTCTGAAATGTTCGGATATTCGACGGACCTGCGTTCAGCGACACAGGGTCGTGCAGTATACTCCATGGAGATGGATCATTTTGAAGAAGTTCCCAAAGGCATAGCTGAGAAGTTATTAGGCGACAAATAATTAAAAATCAGGAGATTGCATGGGTCCATAATGGAGCATGCAATTTCCTAAAATATTAGATTATCTGATTTTTAAAGGAGGAAAAGTAAAATGGCAAAGGCAAAATACGAAAGGACCAAACCCCATGTAAACATAGGGACAATAGGTCACGTTGACCACGGCAAGACAACACTTACAGCAGCAATAACAACAGTACTTTCAAAGTTCGGCGGTGCAACAGCTACAAAGTATGATGAAATAGACAAGGCACCGGAAGAAAAG
>DASPIR010000002.1 GCA_035628995.1 Clostridia bacterium
CGAAACCGACTCCAAGATAAGATTTCCCACAGAGTAATCTGGTAAGACCCCATGTAGACTACATGGTTGATAGGTCGGAGGTGTAAGCACAGCAATGTGTTCAGCTGACCGATACTAATAGGTCGAGGGCTTGATCTAAAACAGGTTTTACACTTAGAAGTTCTCTTTTGCGGGTCCCTTTGCGAGAGCAACGGGATGTAGCAAAAGTTAATAGAACATCTTAGTGGAAAACCGTAGAAGCTAACAAACTTTACGATAATATGCAGTTTTGAAGGTACAAACCTTCATAATCTGGTGGCAATGACGGAGAGGTCACACCTGTTCCCATCCCGAACACAGAAGTTAAGCTCTCCAGTGTCGATGGTACTTGGACCGCAGGGTCCTGGGAGAGTAGATCGCCGCCGGGTAACAAAAGAAACGATAGATATGATTCTATCGTTTCTTTTGTTTTTGTGATATTTTTTGTGCTATATGCGACTGATTTTTGTTACCCGTTAGCGACGAAGCGATGCTTCGTCGACTGCGATAGATTAAGGATAGCTGTTCTGCGCAGTGATGCTTATGGGCAGCTCATGCAGAAAGCTGGATCGCCGCCTGGGTCGTACTTGTGGGTAGTTTGTTAAAGACTTGATTGCTGCCGGGTAAATAAAAAATACGATGTGAGAAATCATATCGTATTTTTTATTTTTGTCTAATCCTTATACTAAGTTTCGTTGTAATTCGACAAGATTTTACATAAAATTTACTGTTTGTCAATACATTATTTTTGAAATGTATAGTTTATTATATAATTGGTAGACCAATGAGTTTTTGGTTCTGTTTATAGAACTAGATAACTATATATATAAAAGGCATGTTTAAATTCCTTTTTATAGTCTATACTTATAATACTTGACAGCACTAGCTCTATTTGGAAGGAAATGTATATAAAGGGTGGGCATATAATGAAAGAAATGTTAAGCAGCTTATCACTTAAAATTAAATATATTTTAGCATTGCTAGCTGCATTATTCTTTGCTTTCAATATGATATACGTAATTTTTATGTATGCAAATTCCAGCGTGGGCAGTGATAAGATGTTTAAAGCACTTGCTTTAAGCGAGGTGCTGCTTATACTGTTCATCAGCTACAGTATGTACAACCTTATAAAGAGTAACACAGTGCTTAAAAGTGCAACAGGAATTATGCGGGATGAAATGTCTGAAGGCAGTACAATATTTAATACAATTTCTGACGGAATAATAGTTGTTGACAATAAAGGAAAAGTTAGAAGTGTAAACCAAGGTTTATGCTGCATATTAGGACTTGAAGAAAATCAGATAATTAACAAGAACTTATATAGCTTGCTCATTGAGTGGGATACAGATAGCCAAAACAAATTGCTGCCGGGGATGGTGATTGAGTCTTTAGAGACGCAGAAGGAGTTCAGGCAGCAAGAGAAAGTATTTATCAGGAATACGGAAGTGCTTTATATTGATGTATCAACATATATGCTATGGAGTAAAAGCAGAAATTTAATGGGAGTTCTTGCGGTTGTCCATGATTTCACTCAAAAGAAAAAACTTGAGCAGCAGTTGATGCACGTAGAAAAGCTGGCAACAGCCGGACAGTTGGCTGCAGAGCTGGCACATGAGATTAAAAATCCTATATGTTCTATTAAAGGACTTATTCAGATAATGGGAAAGAAGCACTGCCTCGAGGACAGTAAATATTATGAAGTGATTACAAGTGAGATAGAGAGGATAAGTGTACTCCTGCAAAGGTTTCTTGCTCTTACACAAAATAAGCCAAAGCTTGAGAAAACAAGCATTAACAAAGTTGTAGAAGAAATAGTACCTTTGGTCGAGAGCTATGCTGAGAACAAGAATATCAATATCAATGTGGATATGCAAAAAGGGATGCCAAGCATTTATGCTGATAAGGAAAATATAAGGCAGGTAATAGTAAACATAGTTCAGAACGGAATTGATGCTCTACCCAGAAATGGGAGGATGAATATAAGCATTTGGTTCGATCAGATAAATGATTTTATTAAAATGGAGTTCAAGGATAATGGGAGCGGTATAAAGCCGGAGTATCTGGATAAGATTTTTGAACCGTTCTTTACAACAAAAGACAATGGTTCAGGTTTGGGACTCGCAATATCGCATAAGATAATTGAGAATCATTGTGGAAAGCTGTTTGCTTTTAACAATCTGGATGGAGGAGCTACATTTGTAATAGAGCTTCCTGCTGCTAAAAGTTATGATATGGTTAGTAACATTCTTTCTTAAACAAGCAATAAAAAAGTCGCATTTGACAAGTTCAATTGCGGCTTTTTTTATTATTTTTATTCGGTTAATCATTTCAATATTTACTTGAACTTTGGCAGTATCCCTGCATGCTGGCAGGCTTTTATTGCAACCACTGAAGTGGGTCCGAGAATAAGACCTGCCGGACCTATAAGCTTCAAGCCTGCAAACATTGACATAAGTGTGACAACGGGATGTATCCCTAGCTGCTGCCCTACTATCTTTGGTTCTATCATATACCTTACAACTGTTATTATTCCGTATAGCACAAGAAGTGCAACGCCCATCCTGTAATTTCCCATTACAAAGTTTGTAATTGCCCAAGGGACGTAAATGCCCCCGGTACCGAGAACAGGAAGTATATCAAGCAAAGCTATGACGATTGCTAAAGTAAAGGCATAGTCAACACCTATAAAGGTCAACCCTATAAAGGATTCAGAAAAGGTCACGCTCAATATTATTGATTGAGCTTTTAGGAAACCTATCAAGGCCCCGAAGAGATCTGTTTTTAATGAAGTTAGTTTTGTGCCCCAGGGTGATGGAAGCTGTCTGAAAACAAAATCCTTTATAATATATTTATCTTTTGTCAGGAAGAAGGTTGCAATAAGTGTAATTATCAAGAATATCAATGTAGACGGCAGTGCTGTTAAAGTATTTATCAACCATGTTGTTGTATGGCTTAAGAAGGTTGTGGCTTTCTCAAAGACAGTTTTGAGCACATCCTGTATAATGTTGAGAGCTTCAGGAGGCAGTTGAAGATACAAGTCGGTGACCTGCTGAATTATTTTAGCAGAAAGGTTGTACAACCCCTCATAATAGTTCGGCAGCCTGTCATAAAGCTTTATGAATTCATATACAATTCTAGTAACTGCGAATATTGAAAAAGCAATAAAGCCCCCAAGAAAAAGCAAGATTGACAATGCCACAGAAATGCCACGCTTCAGCTTTAACTTCTGAAAGAACTTTACAAGAGGCTCAAGTATAAAGGACAATACTAATGCAGTAATAAAAGGTGTGAAATATATTAATACAAGCCTGAGTGCAAAATATGAAATCAAAGCTATTGTCAAATATGCCAATACCCTTAGTATTATATGCAAATATTTTTCTATCTCCGGTCGGAGCATAATATCACTCCCCAATATCTAATTGTTGTTTTTTTACAATTAACCCCATACTACTATATATGCAGCTGAAAGGAATACGCTACTTTCTTTATTATATATAATGCAAGTGCAATAATCAAACAATATTAAGAGAACAATAACATTTTATGGGGTATATTGAGAAATTAATAATAATAATAAAATATACAGGCGAAATATGCGAATTTAACAAATAATAGTATATATTTCTATAAGCCTTTATTGTGTCTTGATTTATTAGTATAATTAGATTATTAAATCAATGCGGTTAATACTAATAATAGCCAATAACATTAAAAATATTCACAAGGAGAATCTTAAAGTGAGAGAGATAAATGTAGATGTAATTTGCGAAACGATAAAGGAGCTTTTCATAAATGCTAATTACTATTTGTGCGCAGATATAAGAAAAAGAATCGATGAATATAGAGGCATAGAGATTTCTCCTATAGGAAAGGAAATATTGGATAAAATAATTGAAAACGCAGACATGGCTGCAAGAAATCAAGTAGCTATATGTCAGGACACCGGTATGAGCGTGGTATTCCTTGAAGTAGGACAGGAAGTCTGCTTTGTCGGCGGTGATATTAATGAAGCTGTTAATTCGGGAGTTCGAAGAGCTTATAAGGATGGATACCTCAGGAAGTCAGTTGTGGCTGATCCGATTAGTAGAGTAAATACCGGTGATAATACTCCGGCCATAGTA
The DNA here is from genome assembly GCA_035628995.1 of Clostridia bacterium. Taxonomy (NCBI): domain Bacteria; kingdom Bacillati; phylum Bacillota; class Clostridia; species Clostridia bacterium. Next base: position 4,143 of record DASPIR010000002.1, read on the forward strand.
TACTATGATATAGTGCCGGGAGATAAGGTACAGATACAGATTATGCCAAAGGGCTTCGGAAGTGAAAACATGAGTGGTATAAAAATGCTGAAGCCCTCAGATGGAGTGGAAGGGGTAACAGAGTTTGTGCTGGATACGGTAGTCAAGGCAGGTTCTAATCCATGCCCGCCAATTATAGTAGGGGTTGGTATAGGGGGAACCTTTGAAAAGGCAGCTTTGATGGCGAAGAAAGCTTTGCTGCGACCCTTGGACAAGGGTAATGATGATAGTTATTACAGAGAACTTGAAACAGCTCTTCTGCATAAAATAAACAACTTAGGAATCGGACCTCAAGGGATGGGAGGCATCACGACGGCTCTCTCGGTTAACATAGAAGCCTATGCTACACATTTTGCCGGATTGCCTGTAGCTGTGAATATTACCTGCCATGCATCCAGGCATATGGAAAGGGTAATCTAGCCATTTTTCAGTGAAAGGAAGAAATATAGAATATGAATAAGAGAATAACAACACCTCTTACAGACGAGGATATAATGCAATTGAATGCTGGAGATCCTGTGCTGCTTAGCGGGGTTATATATACTGCCAGAGATGCGGTTCACAAAAAGATGCATGAGGCGCTGGAAAACGGGCAAGACTTACCTATTGATGTACGGCAGCAGGTTATATATTATGCAGGACCGTGTCCAGCCAGACCTGGTGCTGTTGCAGGTCCTTTCGGTCCCACTACCGCTGGAAGGATGGATAAGTATGCTCCTGAGCTTATCGAGCTTGGGCTTAAGGGTATGATTGGCAAAGGTGATAGAGGGTCGGTTGTTGTTGAAGCGATGAAAAAGAGCAATGCCGTTTATTTCGCAGCTATTGGCGGGTTGGGAGCTTATATTGCGGCGACAATAGAGTCACAAGAGGTGATTGCATACGACGAGCTGGGAGCGGAAGCCTTAATGAAGCTTACGGTAAAAGACTTTCCACTCATAGTAGCTATAGATAGCAGGGGTAACAACCTTTATCACACAGAACCTGAGAAATATAAGGGCAAATTTGCCGAAGTGCTTTTAAAGTAGTTAGGGGGCATTTGATGAATCTTAACAGCATACCAATATTAAAATCGCTTATAGCATACAGGGATGAGGGAGTTGTGTCCTTTCATATGCCGGGACATAAAAACGGTGACATATACAAGAAAGCAGGCATGGAATTTCTAAACGGTGATTTGTTGGCGCTGGACACCACCGAGGTGCCCGGAATTGACAACCTCCATTGTCCTGAGAGCTCTATACTATTAGCCCAAAAACTTGCTGCAGAAGCTTTTGGTGCAGAGCATTCTTTTTTTCTGGTCAACGGAACCACCTCTGGGATTTATTCAATGATAATGGCAGCAGCAAATCCCGGAGATAAGATAATAATACCGCGCAACTGTCATAGGTCGGTGTATGGGGCTGTAATATTAGGCAGGCTGGTACCGGTGTATATAGATCCGGAAATGGATGATGAGCTTGGAATAGCAATGGGTATAAAACCTGAAACGGTAGAATATATATTGGAAAAGCATAGTGATGCAAAAGCTGTTGTTATTACGAGCCCTACCTATTATGGAGTATGCTCTGATATTAGAAGAATCGCAGAGATAGTGCACGAAAAGGGTATGCTGCTTCTTGTTGATGAAGCCCACGGCTCTCATTTGAGCTTCAATGAAAGGCTGCCCGTGTCGGCGCTCGAAGCAGGTGCAGATATGACTGCACAAAGCATTCATAAGACGCTTCCTGCGATGACTCAGAGCTCGATGCTGCATGTAAAATCTTCAAGGGTAGACATAGAAAAGCTGAAGCTATTTCTGCAGCTGACCCAGACAACAAGTCCCTCGCATATACTTCTGGCCTCATTGGATACTGCAAGATATATAATGCAGGAGTTAGGTCACGAGCTCTTGGAAGATGCTATAGCTTGGAGTAATGAGGCAAGAAATAAAATCAACAGCATTGCGGGACTGTACTGTTTGGATTTTGACAGGATAGGCACATATGGTATCAGCGATTTGGATCCAACAAGGATAACTGTAAATTTCAGTGCTGCTGGAATGAGTGGTACCAGAGCTGAAGCTATATTGAGAAAGGACTTCAAGATACAAGTCGAAATGGCCGATTTATATAATATAGTTGCATTAACGACAATAGGTAACCACCGAGCCGACTATGAAAGGCTGGTGGATGCATTGAGGGGCATTGCAAAGACCGCGGGAAGCATAAGGACAGAGGTAAAGACTACAAAAGCCTTTATTAAGCCTCCAGAGCTTTCTATCTTGCCGTGGGAAGCGGTATACTGTGAGAAAGAGCATGTGGAAGCTTCTGAAAGCATAGGCAGGGTATGCGGAGAAATGATAATACCTTATCCTCCGGGGATACCCATTCTGATGCCCGGAGAGATGATTACCCGGGAAGCTTATGAGTATCTGAAACTCTGCGTGCAGCAACGGATAAAGATAAACGGGGCTTATGATAATAAGCTGGAAACGGTATGTGTGATAAAGTAAATATTTCAAGGAGGAATAGCAATGAAACTTGTATTAGCAGTTGTACAGGATGATGATGTTGATGATTTGGTGGAAAAGTTAGTCAAAGAGAAGCTCAGCAGCACAAAGCTTGCTTCAACCGGCGGGTTCTTAAGGGAAGGAAATACTACACTTATGATTGGTGTGGAAAAGGATAGGGTAGATTCAGTAATAACCATAATCAAGGATATCTGCAAGAGCAGGAAGCAGACCTTTACCACCCCTATTCCGCCTACAGGCTCTGCGGGAGTGTTTATTCCATATCCTATAGATGTAATGGTTGGTGGGGCGACAATATTTGTAGTTGACATTGACAGGTTTGAGAAGGTATAAGGAGTATCAATATGAAAATATCTGATATACAAAGCCATCCGAGTACAATTTCCAGTGCTTTGGCACGAGAAGACAGGAGATCGGATATCACAAGCGACAGGTCAAGTTTTGGCGATACACTCAAGAAAACAGCGGAGCAGGACTTGACAAGCCGCTTAAACAGGCTGATGAGTGATATCGAGAAGCAAGGGGAACACCTGTCCAAAAATATGGATATAAAGGAATTGAAAAATTATAAGAAGCTTATTTCAGAATTCATGGGCGAAGTAGTGAACAACTCGCTTAAATTCTCAAAGCAAAGCCATTTTGACAGAAGAGGGAGACATAAGGTATATGCCCTTGTAAAAAAGGTAAATGCCAAGGTTGAGGAGCTTAGCAGAGAATTTATGAAGGAACAGAAGGACAACATAAAGATACTTGATAGTATAGGAACCATTAAGGGTATGCTTTTTGACATGTACATGTAGTTCCTGGTGAAAAGGAGAATGGTAATGGGTTTTAGTGACGTAGCAGGTCAGAGGGTAATAGTGGAAAGTCTAAAAAATGCAATAAAAAACGATATGACTGCAAACGGTTATATTTTCAGTGGATCTAAAGGCTGTGGTAAGAAGCTCATGGCCTTTATTTTTGCCGCAGCTTTAAACTGCACCGGGGCAGTTTCGGAGAAGCCCTGCGGCAGCTGCAGCTCCTGCATAAGGACAGGCAGTGGCAATCATCCAAATGTAGAAGTTGTGAGACCTACCGGCCAGAGTATAAAAATTAAACAGATCCGCCAAATAATTAGTGATGCCGCCAAAAAGCCATTTGAAAGCGGATTTAAGGTAATAATAATTGAAAATGTAGAAAAGATGACTCATGATGCACAGGACGCATTCTTGAAAACTCTAGAAGAACCACCTGAAAATACTGTATTTATACTGCTTGCAGAAAACCATGACCTTTTACTGCCTACTATTGTTTCAAGATGCCAGATATATCAGTTCAAACCGGTAGATATGAAGGAAATGAAGGATTTCATAGAAGAAAAGTACGATTATCCATTAGAAGAGGTTGAAGCGGCGGTGCGGTACTCCAAGGGCGTTGTTGGCAAGGCACTTGACTTTCTTCAGGATAAGGAGAGTCTCAGGGCTCGTGAAAGGTTTGTGGATATACTTGAGAAGGCTTTGATGGGGAATGGGAGTGAGGCATTACTTCTTGCTTCAGCAGTTGTTGAGGATAAGGAGGCAGCGGAAAGGTTCATGGAGTTTTCGCTGGTCTGGTTTAGGGATTTGATGGTTTACAGGGAGAGTCAAGGAGCTCACGAGCAGCTTATTATCAATATTGACAGCTTGGATAGATTGGCAAAGCATAATACTGTTTTGACGGATGTCAAATTAAACAGTATAATAGATATAATTAAGAATACTACGAGGTATGTCAAGCATAATGTTGGTATAAAAAACAGTGTAGATGGCATGCTATTAAATATTGTGGAGGTAAGTTTATACAATGGTTAAAACAGTTGGAGTCAGGTTTAAAAAAGCCGGCAAGATATACTATTTTGACCCCGGCGACTTGGAAATAAATGTTGATGACAGTGTTGTGGTGGAGACCATCAGAGGTATTGAATTCGGTAAGGCCGTGCTGGGAATAAGAGAAGTGCCTGAGAATGAAATAATCGCACCACTGAAGCAGGTTCTGAGAATTGCTACGGAAGAAGACAATAAAGTGTATCAAGACAACAAGGTAAAAGAAAAGGAAGCTTTCAACGTATGCCTTCAGAAAATAAACCATCATAATCTTGGAATGAAGCTTATTGATGTGGAATATACCTTTGACAACAACAAGATAATATTCTACTTTACAGCAGACGGACGTGTGGACTTCAGGGAGCTTGTGAAGGATTTGGCTTCAGTTTTCAAGACAAGGATAGAGCTTCGCCAGATTGGTGTAAGAGACGAAGCTAAAATGATCAGCGGCATGGGTCCCTGTGGGAAAAGCCTCTGCTGTTCTACCTTCCTTGGGGATTTTGCGCCGGTTTCTATTAAAATGGCAAAGGAACAGAGCCTATCCCTCAACCCTACAAAGATTTCCGGTATATGCGGCAGACTTATGTGCTGCCTGAAATATGAGCACGAAACATACGAAAACTCAAGGAAATACATGCCTAAGGTAGGGGCATTGGTTGACACTCCTGAAGGCCGTGGGGAAGTGGTGGGATCCAATATACTTCTTGAGGTGGTCAAGGTTAAGCTGGAGCTGATGGAGGGCAATCTTCGCATTGTCAAGGATTTTCCTGTCAAGGAAATAGTGCAGCTAAAACCAGGTAAGGATGTGGAGCCTGATATTGAGGGCGATATTGAGAATCTGGAGCGTCTTGAGGATAATTAGTGATTATTAAAATTGAAAAATTATAAAAAATTGATCAAAGGGTTTTATTTATGAAACATTAGTGATAAAATGTAAATGTAATTCATATAGGAGGTGTAACTATGGCATATAAGATATTAGATTCTTGCATAAGCTGTGGTGCATGTGAACCAGAATGCCCAGTTAACTGCATAAGCCAGGGCGATGATAAATACGTTATCAATCCAGATGAGTGCATCGAGTGCGGTGCATGTGCTAACGTTTGTCCAGTTGATGCTCCGGTACAGGAATAATTATCGCATGAAAAAAGACCGTTAAGGTCTTTTTTTCCATTTAGGCTTCCTAGTGTAAGCAATAAGGGCAATGTTTCCGAATTTCTTTAAAAGAGGTATGACATGGAAGAACTTATATTGCATGATGAAACTGTTGATGATTTGCAGAACGGTTATAAATTAATACAGAAAAGCGATTCCTTCAGGTTTGGTGTAGATGCAGTACTCTTGGCAGACTTCGCTAATGTGAAGCATGAGCATTCGGTCATTGATCTTGGCACCGGTACGGGTATCATTCCTATCCTTATATATGCCAAGAAAAAACCATTGGAGATAACAGCAGTGGAAATACAGCAGGATATGGCTGAGATGGCTCTGCGCAGCATCAAACTCAATGGGCTCGATAAAAGCATTAAGGTGCTGTGTATGGATCTTAAGGATGCTCCTAAGCTTCTGGGAAAGGCAAGGTATGATTGCGTAGTAACCAACCCCCCCTACGTGAAGAAGGAATGTGGAATAAACAACCCCTCTGAATCCAAGGCTATTGCAAGGTTTGAGATAATGTGCAGCCTGGAGGAGGTGCTGATGACCGCTAGAGAGCTTCTTAAACCAGGGGGAAAGTTTTATATGGTGCATAGGACTGATCGTTTGGCAGATATAATATACGAAATGCGAAACAGTGGAATTGAGCCAAAGCGTATACGGTTTGTACACCCCTCCATAGGGAAAAGACCCAATCTTCTGCTGATTGAAGGAGCCAGAGGGGGAAATAAGGAGCTTAAGTTCATGGATCCGCTGTATATACATGATGAAAAAGGTGAATACACTGAAGAGATACATAGAATATACGGGAGGACGAAATAATGGCCGGAATTTTATATCTATGTGCAACACCCATAGGGAACCTCGAGGACATAACCTTAAGATGCATTAGGATACTGGGGGAAGTGGACATTATCGCCGCTGAGGATACCAGGCATACTATCAGACTGCTGAATCATTTCGAAATTCGAAAGCCTTTGATAAGCTATCATGAACATAATAAATATGAAAAGGGCAGCGAGATAGTAGAGCTTCTAAAATCAGGGAAAAATATAGCGCTGGTCTCTGATGCAGGCATGCCTGCCATATCGGACCCCGGCGAAGAGCTGGTCAGGCTTTGTATTGACAGCGACATTGATATAATTCCTATTCCCGGGCCTAGTGCTTCACTTACGGCATTGATAGTCTCGGGGCTTTCAACAGTACGATTCTGCTTTGAAGGCTTTCTGTCGTCAAATAAAAAGGAGAGAAGAGAGAGACTTCAAAAGCTTTCTAATGAAACAAGAACCATTATACTATATGAAGCTCCCCACCGTTTGCTGGATACACTAAGTGAGATAAAGGAACAGCTGGGAGAGAGAAGAATATCGGTATCAAGGGAAATAACCAAAAAATTTGAAGAGACAGTAAGAGCTGATATAAGCGAAGTAATAAGTATTTTTAAAGAGCGGACGATAAAAGGCGAATTCGTTCTGATCATTGAAGGTATAAATGAAAAAGAACTTATTGATATTGAATTAAAGAAATGGGATAATATATCCATTGAGGAACACTTAAAAATGTATTTGCGACAGGGAATAGATAAAAAGGAAGCAATTAAAAAAGTAGCAGAGGATAGAAAATTGCCCAAAAAGGAAATATATAAAATAGGGTGCAATATAGAATAGTACAGTTTAGCTTTGCTTTGCTACTATATAAATCGCACAATGAAGATTACTTTGATTAGCTGCGATTTATAACAATAATGAAAATGTTTCTCAGTATTGAACTATTTTTTAAAGGATTTACTGCGAAACATATACCTGTCAGAGAATTTGAAAGGAGGACAAAACATGAAATTCACAAAGGATATGACTGTGGCTCAGATTTTGAGAGCAAATCCCAATACTGCTGAGGTTTTCATGAGATATGGAATGCATTGCCTTGGCTGACCGGGTGCTACAGGAGAGTCTGTGGAACAGGCTGCTATGGTGCATGGTTTTGATGGAGATCAGCTTTTAGAAGATTTGAATAAAGTAAATTAGTAAAATTTAAAGGTTAGGATTTCTCCTAACCTTTTGAATTACTTTTTGAATTCTTCCATGCAAGCTGGGCAAATGTTTTTGCCTTTGTAAACAATTACGTCCTTTGCATTTTGGCAGAATATGCATGCTGGCTCATATTTCTTCAATATGATATGTTCGCCATCAACATATATCTCTAAGGAATCCTTTTCCTCTATATTAAGGGTTCTCCTTAATTCTATCGGAATTACAACCCTACCTAGCTCATCAACTTTTCTTACAATTCCTGTGGACTTCAATTTATTCTCCTCCTCCTACATTATACAACAAATTTCGACAAGTTATTTTATAATTAAATGTTAACATTTATGACAATAAAAGTCAATAGTGTATAAGCTCAAAATAATATTTATTCATATTGCAGTTTTTGATATATGCATAGATATTACAACTGATAAGGCTAATACTATAATGATTTGTTAAAGAATAAACAAGTTGCAGGGGAGTATAAGTATTCAAATAAGTCATACTAATGTGAATAATTATAATATTCCATATTATCAATATTATAAAATTGAAGTTGTTATAGTATATATGTCTTTCTTTATAACGAATAGGAAAGTATAGATTTCATTAGTGTACCACTTCTCGTACATGAGTTTCGTGATAATAGTTCTGAAGCCCGTCAAATATGGCCTCTGCCATAAATGCTTGAAAATCATCCTGTCTCAGCAGCCTTCCTTCTTCCAAATTTGTCATATAACCTGTTTCAACAAGTATGCCGGGGACTTTTGTGCTTCGCAGTATGAATAGATTTTCGGGCAGTATTTTGGATTTTAGAGTATTGTTTTTTAAGAAGTTTCTATAAACAATTTCATTAATGCTGCTGCCGACCAATTGAGCCAGGTTTTTTCCTTCTTCGGATGCATAGTAATAAAAAAGTATTGCCCCTTTTGTTTCTGGGTTGCTGCGGAAACAGTTGGAATGTATACTAATGAAAACATCTGTACCGCTGTTATCCACTATATCCCGCCGTGCATCCAAGTCCCTCCGATATCTTGATGACTGCAAATCACTTTTGCTTTCGAGAGAAACGTCGCTGTCTCTTGTAAGTATTACTTTTACTCCGGCATTCGTAAGACGTTCTTTCAGTTTTAGTGATATATCAAGGTTAATATCCTTTTCGTTGAAGTGTTCACCTAGAGACGCTCCCCCATCTATCCCTCCATGCCCCGGGTCTATGACTATCAATTTACCCTTCAAGCCGGCATTTGGTGATTTGGCGTATTCATGATTGTACTCAGATATTGAAAAGAACATCAAGGCAGCTAATGCTGCTATTATAACGTATACTATAATTCGGTTAACACTCATCATCTATCTATACCTGCCTTTCTATATCTCATTAATTATATTCACTTTTGCACCCTAAAATGTAGTGTGAATAATTTTGTAAAAGAAGTAAATCATAGCTAGGAATGGTAAACGGTTATGAATACTACGGGGAGTGAAAAGAGTTATGGAAAATAACAAGATAGTGAATCATGCCGACTTTAAGACACCTCCTGAGTCCTATTGGTTGGCATCTACGGGCAGGACTAACTATCCCGCTCTAGAACAGGATATTAAAGTTGATGTTGCAATTGTTGGGGGAGGTATTACAGGTATAACCTCTGCCTATCTGCTGAAAAAAGAGGGTTTAAGGGTAGCTGTTATTGAAGCAGACAGAATTGTTCAGGGTACAACTGGGCATACCACTGCAAAAATCACATCATTGCACAGTCTTATTTACAGCAGAATAAAAAGTTATATGGGCGAGGAAAAGGCAAGGCAGTATGCTGATGCAAATGAGGCGGCCATCAGTACTATTTCAAATCTGATAAAGCATGAGGGGATTGACTGCGATTTTCATCGGGAGCCTTCATACACCTTCACTCTTGCCGATTCATATCTGCAGAAGGTGGCAGATGAGGCAAACACTGCGGCCAGCCTTGGTTTAAAAGCGACCTTTTTAGAAAACATTCCGCTGCCTTTTAAAGTCAAAGGAGCAGTAAAGTTTGAGGACCAGGCGCGTTTCCATCCTCGCAAGTACCTGCTCGCTTTAGCCAATAAGGTAGAGGGGGCTGGAAGCTTCATATTTGAACATTCAAGAGTGGTTGATATTAATGAGGGGAATCCGAGCACAGTAATTACCAATCAGGGGAAAAAGGTAACTGCTGATAATGTTATCATAGCCTCCCATTTTCCGTGCTACGATGGTATGGGTTTTTATTTCGCCAGAATGTATCCAGAAAGATCTTATGTTTTAGCGGTAAAGGTAAAGGAGAAGTTTCTGGGAGGTATGTATATTACAGCGGAGGACCCTGGCAGATCGATACGTTCTCAAGAATTCGGGGGTGAAGAGATACTTATTGTCGGTGGTGAACACCACAAGACAGCCCATGGGACAAATCTTAAGAAGCACTATGAAAGTCTAGTGGAGTATGCACATCAGCATTATGACGTGCAGGAATTGCTTTACAGGTGGTCTACCCAAGATTATACTACACTCGATAAAGTGCCCTATGTAGGCAGATTGACATCAAGAACACCTAATATATATGTGGCAACGGGCTTTAGAAAGTGGGGCATGACAAACAGCACAGCCTCAGCTATGATTATAAAGGACTTGATTGTGAAAGGCGAGAACCCATGGACGGATGTATATGACCCTTCAAGGTTTATCCCCAATCCTTCTATAACCAGCTTCATTTCGATAAATGCGGATGTTGCAGCTAAGTTAATCACAGGGAAGCTTAAACCGCTGCCCCAGGACATTGAGGTTGAAAAAGGAGAGGCAAAAGCGGTAGAAATTGAGGGAAATAAAATGGGGGTATATCGGGATGAAAAGGGGCAGCTTCATACTGTGGATACAACCTGCACACATATGGGCTGTGAATTGAAATGGAATGATGCAGAAAAGTCCTGGGATTGCCCGTGCCATGGCTCCAGGTTTACCTATGAGGGGGAAATAATTGAAGGCCCTGCAATCAACGAATTACAGCATGATTGTCACGCGAAGAACAAGATTGACCCTAATATAATATAAAATCAAGCTAGTAGGCTCCCATATTCGGGAGCCTACTAGTTTTAAAGGTTATAAGCAAACCAAATACATTTGAAATACCAAATAAGCGAAAAATGTCGCAATTCATATAATCATGGAGGAAATCTTTAAAAAGAACTGGAACATTTTACATATATTTATTCGTTTAAGGGGGCTGCGGGACATGAGAGGATTAACACTGGGACTTGCACAGATGAAATGTCAAAAAGGAGCAATAGGATATAACATAATAAGCATGTATAAGTACCTGGAGGAATGCAAAAAAAAAGGTGCGGATATAGTCTGCTTTCCCGAAATGAATATAACCGGCTACATAAACCCACTAAAATATCCTGAAGCCGTGATCTCAAGGTACCATTCCGCAATCCAGAAGGTAGCCGATATGAGCTTCACTTACCAGACTACAATTATTGCAGGCTTTGCAGAGAAGAACTATGAGGGTAAGCCCTTCATAACTCAGCTGGTAGCTCAGGAAGGAAAGGTAGCAGGCTTCTATAGGAAAAAGAATATATGCGGCGATGAGTCAGATTGGTTTTCCCCTGGTACCGAAACCCCCATATTTTCGCATTCTGGAATCAATTTCGGATTAGCAATATGTGCAGACTTAGATGATGGTGGAATATTCAAGGAATATGCTGAACAGGGGGCTAGCTTGGTCTTTGAGAGTGCCGCCCCAGGATTATACGGCGAGCAGGAGAACAGAGACTGGGAGTCGGGCTTTAATTGGTGGAAAAGTGAGTGCAAGAGCAAACTGGGAAAGTATGCTGAAGAAAGTGGCATTTATATAGCAGCGGCAACACAGGCGGGACGTACAGAAGATGAGGATTTCCCAGGGGGCGGCTATCTTTTTACCCCTCAGGGCAGCTGTACATATGAGACAGATGATTGGCACGAAGGTATAATTGTTGCCCAAATAGACCTTCCATAAAAAATAAAAAAATGAAATTTTATTGATGAGTAAATGCTTATACTGTGGTAATATTATATTATGATAAAACTATGGCATAAGCTATATTTTTTATTGAACGCACAAAAGAAATTACATCGGGTATGGTGCGAATTCAATAATGACTAAGGAAACTTTTTGCGAAATTTGATTGAAAAATACAAGGGATATTTCGCAAAACGTATAGCTTATACACTTAATATAACAGGAGGGTTTTATGCAGAAAGTAGTAGAGAGGTTTCTTAGGTATGTCAGCTTCGACACAACCAGCAGTGAGGATTCAAGCTCTGTGCCCAGTACCCCTGGACAGCTTGCGCTTGCAAGAGAACTCAAACGGGAGCTGGAGGAACTCGGCTTAAAGGACGTAAGTCTTGATGAAAACGGATATCTGATGGCTACATTGCCGTCCAACACGGGCAAAAGTATTCCGACAATTGGTTTTCTAGCACATATGGATACAAGTGACGGTGCCAGCGGAGCCCATATAAAGCCTAATATAGTGAAAAATTATGACGGAGGGGACATACTGCTCAATGATAAGCACAAGCTTGTGCTTTCACCTAAGGAATTCCCTGAGCTGTCTAAATACATAGGACAGGATTTGATTACCACTGACGGCACTACCCTATTGGGAGCAGACGACAAGGCGGGGATAGCAGAAATAGTCACAGCGCTGGAGCATCTGTTGAAGCATCCCGAAATTCCTCATGGGATTATACGAATAGCTTTCACTCCCGATGAGGAAATAGCAAGAGGTACTGACTATTTTGATGTAGAAAAGTTCAATGCAGATTTTGCCTATACTATTGACGGGGGAGAGCTGGGTGAGCTGGAATATGAGAACTTCAACGCAGCAAAAGCCGACATCGTTATAAATGGAAGAAGTGTGCATCCAGGCAGTTCCAAAGACAAAATGATAAACTCGATGCTTTTGGCTATGGAATTTAATTCGATGCTTCCTCAATTTGAGACACCAGGCCATACTGAGGGTTATGAAGGGTTCTTCCATCTGGAAAAAATATCAGGAAACGTGGAGACCACCTCCATGAAATACATTATCAGAGATTTTGATAAGTCAAAGCTAAAGGCTAGGAAAGAGAGAGTACGCAAAATTGCTGAGTACTTGAATGATAAATATGGTAAAGGTACAGTCGGGCTTGAACTCGAGGATCAATACTTCAACATGAAGGAGAAAATCGAACCTGTAATTCATGTCATTGATAATGCTAAAAAGGCAATGAGGGCAGTAGGAGTAACACCAATAGTAACCCCTATCAGAGGAGGCACGGACGGTGCCAGACTTTGCTTCATGGGACTTCCCACTCCGAATATTTTTACCGGTGGGCATAACTTCCATGGAAGGTACGAATATATATCCATAAATTCAATGAACAAGGCAGTTGAAGTAATACTTAAGCTGGTTGAAATATACAGCAGATAATAAATCGAAAATATGGCAGCGGCTACTTTTAGGGGTGGCCGTTATTTTTTTACTCACACATCAGAACGAGGGAAAGAGAATTCCCTCGTTTTTTGTTTGATATAGATAAAATATATACATATAGAACATAAAAAGTTATTACAGCAATAACCAGTTTTTACAAGTTCTGCGCATATTAAGTTTTATAATTATATAAATAAGGACAAGAGATGAATAAGGGGGTGTAAAAGTATCGGAGGTTACATAAATCAATAGTTCATATAATTTTGAGGAGGGTTAAAAATGAGAAAATTTATGGCAGTCCTATTGACAGTTGCTATGCTGCTCACCACGGTAGTATATGCAAGTCCAGATCAAACGGTTGTCCCTTCAGGCAACTACATGCCTCCAAATGAAGAGGGCATTGCAAAGCTATTGGTAAGGCAGGGTGTTCTGGATCAAAATGCCTCGGACGAGGAGGTGTATGAAGCAGTAAAAGCTTATGTAAACAAGAAGATGACACCCAATCCAACTGCGGACTATGACAAAAAGGTGTTTTTTGAGAAAATAAGAAACAAAGCAGAAGGTAAGGCAAATATTAAGAACATGGTGCAGGGCAATAAGAATGGTAAAAACCCAGCGAATCTTGACAATGTGAAGGATAAGAACTGGACGGTTAAGGAAAAGGAGTACAAGGGCGAAGTAAGGGAAATAAAGCTCCTCGTTCTACTGGCTGAATTCGGTGAGGATGAGTATGATATTGGACCATTACATAATGAAATAGAAGCGCCAGGAGCAGATAATAATTCTGATTTCTGGGTCAACGATTTCAGCAAGGAACACTATGAGAACATGCTCTTTACAGAGGGCGGCTATGATGCTATAGACCAGAACGGGAATACTCTTCATTTGGACAGCATGACAGATTATTATATTAATCAGTCAAACGGCAGCTTTAAGGTTGATGGAGATGCATACGGATGGTTCCAACTTCCTTATTCTGAAGCTTATTACGGTGATGATTCGGATGCAGGTCATGATGACCTACTGCCTGGTACATCCCACGACTTGGTTGCTGACCTTCTGAAGGTTGCAAAGGCATCAGGTACTGTACCCTTTGAGGACTATGATATTGAAGACCCATATGACCTGGATGGCGATGCAGATTATGATGAACCGGACGGAATCATCGATCACTTGGTATTGGTGCATGCAGGGGTAGACCAGAGCGGCGGCGGCGGAGCTCAGGGAGACAACGCTATTTGGGCTCACAGTTCCTCGGTTTGGGAGGAAATACCATCAGACAACCCGACAACAGATTACTGGGACGGCAACATGCTTGCATACAACTATACAATTCAAGGGGAAGACGGCACAATAGGCGTATTCTGTCATGAAACCGGTCATGATCTTGGACTGCCAGACGAGTATGACACTATATACAGCGGCAATGGGGATGCAGTAGGTTTCTATTCCTTGATGTCCAGCGGCAGCTGGGTAGGAAAGCCTCTGGGGACAAAACCCACACCAATAAGCCCTTGGGGCAGGATCACATTGGGCGAAATCTGGGGCGGACAGTGGGTAAATCCTACTGAAGTAAGCTTTGACAAGATAAAGAAGGGTGGAAACGTATATAAGCTGGATGAAACAACAGCCTGGGGCAACCACAACCAGGTAATAAAGGTTAATCTTCCTGAAAAGATGAAGGAAACTGTTTATCCATTCGGAGGTGAATACTCATTCTTTGGAGGCAAAGGGGATGAAATGGACAACAAAATGATAGCAAACCTGACCTTGCCTTCTGCAGCCAATATATCCATGAACTTCCAGACCTGGTATGACATAGAGGAGGAATGGGACTTCGGATTTATACAGGTTTCCACCGACAACGGTGCAACTTGGACTTCACTTGAATCACCTCTTATGACATCTGCACATGCATCCCAGGCAAGTGAGGCAATTATCGCCAATTTACCCGGGTATACAGGCTATAGTGACGGCTGGGTCAATGATTCCATTGATTTGACTGCTTACGCAGGACAGAACATCCTGCTTAGCTTCAGGTATATGACTGATGCTGCTGCATCCCTTGAAGGCTTCTATGTGGATGATATCTCTGTAGTGGCAGATGACAATGTGGTTTTCGGCGATGATGCTGAAAATGGAGAAACTAATTGGACCATGGACGGATGGATGCTTTCCAAGGGTTATGAAATGAAAAATCATTATTATCTCATTGAGTGGAGAAGCCACAATAACACAGATGAAGCTTTGAAGTATTGCTATAACTATCCGGTTTCCACAGGAAACTATGTAGATTACTTCCAATACGAGCCTGCAATGCTTCTGTGGTACAGGGATACTGCCTTTGATGACAACTGGGGGGGATTACATCCGGGACAGGGCTTCCTGAGTGTCGTAGACTCCCATGCGGAGCCTATAATGGTAAACGGAAGGGCATCAAGGACAAGAATTCAGATTCATGATGCGTCCTTCAGCCTTGATCCGGTTCCGGAAAAGGTATTGACATTATCCGGCAATCCGGTTGATATCGGAAGCTCGGAAGCAATTCCGATGTTTGACGATTCACAGGCATACTGGTATGATACAGCTCCACATGCGGGAGTAAAAGTGCCGGAATATGGAATAAAGATAGAAGTTCAGCTTAACGTTGAAGATTATTCAGTAGGTGAGGTAAAGATTTATAAATAAGTCTACTGATAATTAGACAACATAAAATCCAAATGACCACCATACATTTTATTGATAATAGAATGAATGGTGGTTTTTTAATGATTAATAAGCTCTGGTTTTACATGATAGTCATAGCTGTTGCGTTTGCAGCGACGGGGGGGAGGCTTGAGACCCTTACAGAGGAAATCTTTATTTCCCTTCAGTCCTCAATTGATCTGGGAATCGGGCTTTTAGGAGGAATGATGCTTTGGTGTGGTGTGCTGAAGGTGGCTGAAAGATCCGGTTTGGTAGAGGTTATATCTTCTTTTATCAGGCCTGTTATGAGGATGCTTTTTAAAGGGATACCTTCAAAAAGCGCTGCTATGGGAGCGATGATCATGAACATCACCTCCAACATGCTGGGGCTTGGGAATGCAGCTACTCCTTTGGGCCTGAAGGCTATGCAGGAGCTGCAGGAGCTGAACCCGAAAAAAGATACAGCAACGAATGCCATGTGTCTTTTTTTAGTAGTTAATGCAGCGCCTATACAGCTGCTGCCTGCCACTGTTCTTTCACTGAGAGCTTCGGTAGGCTCAACAAATCCGGGAATAATAATTCTTCCGGCTATTATCTCTTCCTTAACTGCCGTGACCGTTGGAGTCATAACCTGCAAGCTTCTTGAAAGGGCTAATGGAGGTGCAAGATGAGTTTCATTATACCGCTGATTGTCTTGCTCATACTCGCTTATGGATATATAAAAGGAGTCAAGGTTTATGATGCGTTCATTGAAGGGGCAAAGGATGGACTTATGATTACATTCAAGATACTTCCATACATAGCAGCGATGCTTCTTGCGGTTGGAATGCTCCGGAGCTCTGGAGGATTGGACTTCATGCTGTATGTTTTGAGACCACTGACAAATGCAGCCGGTATACCCAAAGAGGTGGTGCCGCTTATAATCATGAAACCCTTGTCGGGAAGCGGTGCTTTGGGAGTACTTGCAGATATATTGAAAACAAGTGGTGCGGACAGTCGTGCCGGAGTGTTGGCAAGCATAATTATGAGCAGCACGGAAACGATTTTTTACACCATAACGGTATATTTCGGCTCTGTTGGCATAAAAAACATACGCCATACCCTGATGGCAGCATTGATTGCTGATGCAGCAGGAGTGGCAGCGGCAATACTTATATGCAGGCTTATGTTGTTTTAACAATTAAATATAGAACAGTTTGAAAATGAATGAGGGATACAAATCTGTTTTCAACGAATTTTTACATGTTCGAATTTAATAATTAATTATATAATTACTTTAAAAACACATAATATTGTAAAGAAATTATAAAAATGTTGTAAAGAAATTAGGAGGATGTTATAATATATTTGTCAGGTTCTAGCATACATTGCTAGTTGTTCTTAAGTCATCGAATATATAATAGACGCAGAGGTAGATAACATTGATTTGAATAAAAGTTTATAAGTGATTAAGGAATTATAAAAGGGGTGTATTTGAATTGGGGAATCTATACATTGCTTCATATGATTTTGGCACAAGCAGTGTCAAGGCCGTACTAGTGGATTTTCAGGGGAATGTCAAAGGCAGTTCTACAGCAGGTTATTCTCTACTTGCGCCTCATGCTGATTGGGCGGAGCAAGATTCTACCGCATATTGGGACGCTGTGTGTAAGGCAACAAAACAAGCGTTGATCAATGCGGATATCTGTCCGGAAGATGTTAAAGGTATTGTTTTTGGTACACAATGGAAAGGGATTATTCCTCTGGATGCTCAGGATAATGTGCTTTATAACACGATTATCTGGCTAGATGGCCGTGCAGGAAAGCAGGCCGCCAAGCTCAATGCGAGGATGAACACCACGGAATTCTGCAATAAGGATTATTGGCCAAAACTGATGTGGGTCAAAGAAGAATTACCGGAGGTTTATGAAAAGACAACTTGCTTTTTGGAAATTAACGCCTTCTTGAAGTTTAAAGCAACAGGGAGGAAACTAGTAGATATAACCAACCATTTTACCCGCTCAATAGATGTAAAGCTTCAAGCATATTATAATAAGGTTCTTGCTGCAGCTGAGATAGACCCTGATAAATTTCCACCTCTTGTTATGCCGACGGATAAGATAGGTGGCCTCACTGCAAAAGCTGCCCAGGAGTTAGGCCTTCCAATGGGAACGGCTGTGTTCGGTGGCTGTGGAGATATTCCAGCAATCGCTATTGGAGCTGGCTGTAGCAGCAGGGATAGTGTTCACATTTATTTGGGCTCTTCCGGCTGGCTAGGTACTGTAGTACCAGAGCAGAAGGATGGTGTTGGGGAGCTTTATCAGTCTTTGGATCGAGGTAAGGAGTTAATGATTTATACTTTACAGTCCGCTGGCATGACATTTAACTGGGCTATCGATCAATTTTATCACGTTGAAAAAGATATATTAAAGGATGACATATTCGAATTTGTTAATAAAGAGATTGAAAATATTGAACCCGGATCCCTGAATATGATTGCAACTCCATGGCTGCATGGTGAACGCCCGCCACTGTCGGAGAAAGCAAAGACTGTATTTATTAACATCACGAATTTACACAATCGACGTCACTTTATCAACGCCATAATGGAGGGAATATGCTATCACCTACGATGGAAGATAGAAATATATGAGAAGGAAACAGGCAGGACGCTTAGGTCTATACGCATCGTGGGAGGGGTTGCATCCAGCGATAAGTGGATGCAAATAATGGCAAATGTTTTGCAAATTCCAGTGGAGATCCCGGTTAATGTGCGTCATGCGGGCGCCATTGGTACTGCATACTGTGCCTTAATCGGGTTAGGTCAGTATAAAAATTTTGAGGAAGCCGATAAGATGACTATTGCCGAAAAGACATTTCTACCCCAAAAAGAGTATGCAAATATATACGATATGCTTTTTAAAGTCTTCCAGCAGATTTATCCTACCATGGAAGGCATGTTCGATATACTTAACGGCTGATTTTGATTGCAGAATGTTGCTGTTTTGTCTACCGTTCGAGCAATATAAGAAAAGCGTTTTTGTGAGGTATTAGGGAAAAAGTAACAAAAATTTACTTCTTTTTATAAAAATGTTTAAAAAGCGAGGAAAGTTTAATGAAAATCGTTATCTGTGAATTTAATCAAGAGACTAATTCCTTCAATCCTATAACTACCACTATGGATGATTATAAACGGGGTGGAATTTTTGAGGGTGAGGAGATGCGAACAGAGCTGGAAGGCAGACCTTGCGCAGTGGCAGGTATGTTTCGGGCAATTAAGGAAGCAAAGGCTGAAGCAATCCCTGCGTACTCCATGTATGCACAGAGCGGAGGGCCAGTAGAACAGGAGATTTTGGATAAGTTTATTGAAAAGACTGTTGCTGTCATTCGGAAAAGCGCGCCTGTGGATGGTGTATTCATTTCCTTTCATGGTGCTACGCAGTCGACGGAGTACGATGATGTCTGTGGGTTGATTTCAGAGATTGTGAGAAAGGAAGTTGGGGAAGGTGCAGTTATTGCTGCTTCCTGTGATCTTCATGCTAATGTAACAGAAAGAATGGTGCAAAACTTGGATATTGTTTGTGGTTATCATACATACCCTCATTCGGATTTTTTTGAGACAGGCTATCGTGCAGGAAAATTGGGAATGGAATGCTTAATTGATAAAGTTAGGTATCATATGGTACGGGTAATGCTGCCCATGATAGCGCCGGCCAGTAGTTATACAACATTGATGGGTTCCTTCGCGAACATTATGGCATATGGAGAATTGCTGCAGGGAACAGGAAAGCTGATTGACTTTTCAATATTTCAAATGCAGCCTTGGCTTGATGTTGCAAATGGGGGCTCTGCGGTACTGACCATTGCATATGACTATAAGACGGCGGAACCCTATGCGATAGAGTTGGCACAGCGTTTGCTTGATATGCGTGAGGAATTTAATCCTAAATTGTACTCCATCGACCAGGTATTGGATCTTGCAGTAGAAAATAAGACGGGTAAACCAGTTATTTTAGTAGATTCCGCGGATTCCACCAATGCTGGGGCTGTTGGAGACAATGCTTCTGTCTTGAAGCGGTTGCTGGAGCGCAAACTTGATATAAAGATGGCGTTTGCCATTGACGATGCCCCTGCGGCGGAGCTTGCACACAATATGGGGGTAGGAAAGAAAGGGATATTTTCGATTGGAGGTACAAAGGACCCTGCGAGGAGTGAGTCAGTTCAAGTGGAGGCGTATGTGAAATCGCTGCATGACGGTGTTTTTAGCCAGGAAGGTCCCGCAGGACGTGGTCTTGTCAGAGACATCGGGCGCACTGCTGTGTTGTCAATCGGGAATATTGATGTTGTTGTTTGTCACCGCGTGATGGGGAATGGTGATCCACAGCTGTATCGTGCCTTTGGAGTGGAACCGACATTCTATCAACTTGTGGTGGTAAAGGCGTGTACATCCTTCAGGGTAGCGTATCAACTTTTAGCGGCAGCCATATGCGACACCGACACACCAGGTACGGCCAGCGTTCACCTAATGTCACTCAATTTTAAGAAAATACCCCATTCATTCTACCCATTCTCCAGCCTGAACGACTACAAGATTAGCGACATCACCTATGCTCGGGCTATAGAGGGAAAGCGAACTGAATTGTCTTGAGTGAGGTGTGAAGAATGAAAGATTCCGATATATCAATTTGAAGAAATTACTCAAACCCTTAATGGATTAAACTTCATCTGGCTTATCGGCAATGAGGACTTCAATTTTTCGTTCCCTTAAATCCGCTAAAACCTTCGGACAAATTTTCCAATCTGTTACGATAACATCAACTTCTTCCAGTGGAGAAACCATAGCAAAAGCATTTATTCCAAACTTGCTGCTATCCGCGAGAAGTATAGTTTTATTAGCTCGTTCTATAGAAAATTTCCGTACTTGTGCTTCTTCTATATTATAGTCTGATATACCATCTTGCAAAGTGATTCCACCTGCTCCGATAAAAGCAATATCTACAAAAAATTGTTTAAGGGCTGATAGTGTCAAACTTCCTGACATTGATAGGAAGCTTGGATTTAACTTGCCTCCCATAATATGAAGATTTATATCTGTATTAGCAAGTTCGTTAACAATGGACAAAGAGTTTGTCAAAACAATTACATTATTTTTATTTTTTATACTTCTTGCAAGTTCGATAATAGTAGTACCAACATCTAAAATAATTGTTTGGCCATCAGCAACCAATTCGGCAGCTTTTTTACCAATTGCAATTTTTTCTAAACTATTTATAACTTCTCGGGTAGAATATGACGGTTCAGAGGCAATTGGCGAAATCAGTGCAGCGCCGCCATAGATTTTCTTACATAGATTCTGTGACTCTAAGATATGAAGATCACGGCGAGCAGTTTCAGTAGATACTCCAAAGGTAGATGTAATATCCGTAATCTTAACAACTTTAGTTTTTTGCATCATGTCTAAAATTTTTTGATGACGTTCTCTCGAAATCACGTTCAGTTTCCTCCTGTTTTCCAATAATATATAACATTCATATTATATATTATTGGAAATTTAATTACAATAATATATTTGTTGGTTACTAATTACCAAACAAAACATAACAAGTTGACAAAAGTTAATATAAATATTTGTATGGGAGATTGAATCTGATTAAGCGATTTAAATGGTAAGAGCGCTGAATGTCAACACTGAATTATCTAAAAGTTTTAAAAAACACCAAACACTATATTTACAAATTAAACACCAGGTATTATAATTAAAACAACAAGAAGTTATAACAAACTGATAAAGAAAACACAAAATGTATTAAAAACATTGGAAGGGAGATAGAAATGAGTGCACCAAAATTGTTTAGTCCAGGTCCAGTAATTGTTGAAAATAATGTAAGACAGGCTTTATTACATTATGATATTTGTCATAGGGGAAAAGAGTTCGAAGAAATGTTTGAGGATACATTAAATAAAATTAACATAATCTTTGGGGCAGATAATAGTTATAAATCTTTGCTAATTTCAGGATCGGGGACATCTGCCAATGAAACTGTGTTATCTTCACTATTTAAAAAAAATGATGATAGCGTATTGCTAATTTCAAATGGAACCTTTGGTGAAAGGTTGGAAGAAATCATATTAAAGTATAGGATTCCCTTGGTAAAACCTAAATTCGAATGGAGCCAATATCCTACTGTAAGCGTTGTAGAAGAGATGTTGTCTAAGAATCCTCAGGTTAAGGTTGTAGCAATGGTTTTTCACGAGACATCAACTGGCATGATTAATCCAGTCTGTGAAATTGGGGAGCTTTGCAAAAAATATGGTAAACTGTTTTTCGTCGATTGTGTTTCGGCGGTCGGCGGGGAAAATATAGATGTCATAAAGAATAATATTGATATAGCAACCAGTGTTGGCGGCAAATGTGTTGGTGCGTTCCCCGGATCTGCTTTTATTTGCGCAAAAGAGTCATTATTAAAATCTATTAAAGAAGAAGATTGCATGAATGTATACCTCAACCTTTATAAGCATTATTATTATGCAAAAACTTTCAGACAAACACCAAACACTCCGAATGTAACTTTATTCTGGGCGCTTAATGCTGCACTGACTAACATCACAAATAAAGGACTTGATAAACAGATAGAAACCTATAAGGAGTATGCGAAGATAATAAGGGATGGAGTAAGTGAGATAGGGTTGGTATTTTTGCTAGATAAAAAGTACATGTCAAATACTGTTACGTCCGTTTTTCTTCCTACCGGTATGAACGTAGATGATTTTTTGACCGAGATGGAGGATGAAGGTTACGTACTGTACGCAGGGAAAGGTAAATACTATGAACAAAATATGTTTCAGATTGCCAATATGGGGCATGTACAAAAAGAAGATTGTTATCAATTGTTGAAGGTTATGGGAATGCATGTTCATAAATCATAATGTGTAGGTTTTATGAATGAATCGGGTTATCGGTTTAATACTGATGATAACCTTATGATACGAACCGAATTATCGGTTGTATATAAACCAAATAAATGAGGAGGAATCAGAGTGAAACGAGCTAAGAAAGTGATGTCAATTGTTCTTACACTGTTGTTGCTCATCGGTATCTTTAGCGGTTGTGCGACAACCACAGAAGAGCCCAAAAATGTCAGCGAGACGAGCGGTACGGCTGCACCGGAGGCAAAAAAGGATACGCTAACCATGTTGTCAGCTGAGAGCTTCACGGGAAGCTGGGATCCCACTGGTCACACAATTCTTGCAAATATCCATGTAGAATACATAGTATTCGACCGCTTAGTTAACATGGACATGAAGACGCTTGAGATTAAACCCGGTCTTGCAACGGAATGGAAATACCTAGAAGATGGCGTAACATTGGAACTCAAGCTTAGAAAAGGTGTTAAATTCCACGATGGTAGTGATTTTGATGCATCAGACGTAGCAGAGACTGTAAAAAGATTCTCTGATCAGTCCAGAGTTGCTAGCGCATGGTGGGCTGAACCTATTCTTGCAGAGGTTGTGGATGACTTAACAGTAAGACTAAAACCTTCTAGTGGCAATGCTTATGCTCCTCTGATAAACAATTTGTGCTTTACACCCATCATGTCCTCAGATGACATTGAAAACGAAGCGCGCTTAATGAATAATTTGAATGGGACGGGTCCATATAAATTTGTAAAGTTTGAGAACGAGCAGTGTAGTTTCATTGCAAACGAAGCTTATTGGGACACACCAAATGCACCCAAAGTAAAAAACTTCGTATTCCGTTATGTTGCAGATCCTGCAACAAGACTTGCAGCACTGCAGACAGGAGAGGCCGATATCATAGAACGTGTTGAGTCAGAACAAGTTCCGTCAATCAAAGCTGATTCCGCTCTTAAACTTATAACGGTAACTGCTATTGAGCAAAAGAATCTGGTATTTAAATTCCAGGTACCGCCAATGGACAATAAACTTCTTCGTCAGGCTATCTCGTATGCAATTGATCGTGAGACTATTGTAAAAGACATAATGCAAGGATATGCAGGCCAAGCGAATAATTTTGTCTCGGAGGTTGCTTGGGGTTATGAGCCTGCTAAAGGCTTCCCGACTTACAATCCTGAAAAGGCAAAACAATTGCTGGCTGAGGCTGGGTATCCAAATGGCAAGGGCTTACCCGAGATCACTTATGCTACCTCAGTAGGTTTCTATCCAAAGACCAAGGAATATGGTGAATACATAGTTTCAAACCTTGCCGATATTGGGATTAAATGCAAACTTGTTCCTATGGAAACTGCCAGTTGGTTAGATGCACTATATCAGCCTACCTCTGCCAACATGGTTGATACAGGCTGGATGCCACCAGGATTAGAGCCAGACTTAACAATTGGAGCGTTTTATAGGAGCCCTGGTCAAGTTTCTTTTTGTGAGATTCCGGAATTGAATGAAATTCTTATGAAAGAGGCTAGGATCACCGACAGCAAAGAGCGTGCGGAGTTCCTTAAGACAGACGTTTATCCAATGATTGCAGAGTATGTACCGCATATGACGATGTTCAACTCCGTTTTGATTTACGCTATGCGCAGCGATGTGGAGGGCTTCGAACCTACACCGACTTCTGCTATGCCATTCCACAAAGTTTATTTCAAGTAATATACTTCAAATTTTAAGATTATGAATTGAGCCGTTGTTTCGTGGCCAGACCTGTTGACTTTTCCGGGTCTGGTCACGAAGTCTAACGGGATAGTCACACATAAAGAATAGGTAGATAACCATTTATGCAACATTTCGATAAAGGTTTCGCGATAATACTATTAGAACTAATTAATGAAACCGATTGGACGAGTATCATTTTCGTGTTACATTATTATTAGATACTCTGCAGGGCAGGTTATGAGTTTTTGTGTATTCATGAGAAGGTAAGGTAGATAAAGCTGAAATGTTTGGGGGGATACAAGAGTTCCCCTCATAAAGATAAAGGAGGTGAAGATGTCACAATGCTAGCCACGATAACGAAGCGCCTATTACAAGGGCTTATTGTGATTATTGCCATAACGGTCATAACTTTTGTTATGCTAAGATTGATACCGAGCGATCCATCAAGAACAATGGCACCAAATGCAACCGAAGCGCAACTTTTGCAGCTCAAGGAGCAGATGGGTATTGGAGACCCCATAGCCGTACAGTTTGCAAAATATGTTAATAACCTGTTCAGTGGTTATTTAGGCTACTCATATTTTCAAAAGGCGGATGTAGTAACGGTCATAGGGCGGGCATTACCTGTAACGGGGATACTGCTTATGTTCGCAATTATCATATCCTTAGTGTTCGGATTGATTCTAGGTATTATAGCGGCCATTTATAGTAACACATGGATTGACAGACTGATATCGGGTTTTTCCGTGCTGTTCCAATCCATGCCAAATTACTGGGTAGGTATTATTTTGATTCAAATTGTATCGGTCAACCTCAAGCTGCTGCCGTCAACAGGATATAAAAACATCAGATATGCAATACTTCCGTCCATTGTTTTATCGCTTCCTATGACTGCGGTATTGATCAGGAATATCAGGGCTTCCATGATGGACAGCATCAACCAGAGCTTTGTCAAGGCTGCAAAGGCAAGAGGTATTCCGTCATGGTCTTTATTGGTTAGGTACTCGTTCCGTAATTCTTTGATACCGGTGCTCACAATTTTCGGCACGCAGCTTGGCATACTGCTTGGCAACTCTGTTGTTGTGGAATATGTGTTTGGGTATCCGGGAATCGGAATGCAAATTCTCAATGCGATTTTGAGGCGAGACTATTATCTGGTCCAGGGATTGGTTGCGCTGCTTTCGGGCGTCTTTATCCTTATAAATATGGCCATCGATATTAGTTATATTTATCTTGATCCACGCATTAGAAAGGCACAGGGTGGACTATGAAAAATACAAAAATTAAAAATGCGCTTTCATTCCTCAGAAAAAATCCAACTTTTACTTTTGGTTTAATTATCATACTGATCACTCTGTTTATTGCATTATTCGCTAATTTTATTGTCCCGTTTGATCCTGCCTCGTCTTCGCCCAAAGAACGGCTAGCACCACCATTCTGGTCTTCGAGTGCGAATATGAAGCATATATTGGGGACGGACTATATAGGAAGGGACCTAGTCTCTAGATTGTTTATGGGCATTCGAACTTCTGTAATTGTCAGCTTTCTTGCGGTTGGTACTGCTGTACTGATTGGTATGGCGGTTGGATTAGCATCAGGCTTGGCGCACCCTGGACTGCTGGATTCCATCTTGATGCGTATTACGGATATCCAGATGGGTTTCCCATTTATAGTACTTGCAATTATCATATTGACAATGGTGGAGCCAACGGTAGCATCCTGTATCGTTGTGCTCAGTTTAGCGTCTTGGCCAGCTTATGCAAGGGTATTACGTTCTAATGTAATGATTGAAAAAGAAATGGACTATGTTGCTGCTGCAAAGGCTATGGGTGCTAGTAAATTGAGAATTGCCGTCAAATATCTGGGCCGTAATTTCCTATCAGCCATAATACCAGTAATGCCAATGGATATTGCCGGTGCTATTATAACAGAGAGCTTATTGAGTTTTATGTCAATTGGGATTCAACCGCCTAACATCTCACTAGGTAATATTATGGCCGATGGAAGAAATTATATTTCTACTTCGTGGTGGATAACAGCGATACCTGGTATCGTAGTAATGATTATAGTCCTTGCTTTGAATCTTATGGGTGATGTACTTCAGAAGAAATTTGATCCCAAGCTGAATAAATGATTAAATCTGGAGGGACAAGTGTATGAAACAAAACGCTGATATTAAAAAACCAAAAGATGTCCAGCCAGATGTGTTGCTGGAAGTCAAGAACCTGAAGACCTATTTCTATCTACCTTCAGGGGCAGTCGTGAAGGCTGTTGATGGGGTGAATTTTACACTCAAAAGAGGAAGTGTCCTTGGCATCATTGGCGAATCCGGATCGGGCAAAAGTGTTACTTCACGTTCTATTATGCGAATAGTCGATGAGCCGGGCAAAATCGAAGATGGTGAAATTATTTTCAAAGGTCAAGATTTACTTAAGATTCCAGAAAAAAAGATGTCACGGTTGCGTGGCTCTCAAATATCCTTGATTTTTCAAGATCCTACGACGTCATTCAACCCATACATGACTATCGGAGCGCAGCTTACTGAAGCGTATCTTGTTCATAAAAATGCTAGTAAAGAAGAAATCAGACAGCGCTGTATTGAAGTACTTAAGCTGGTTGGCGTTTCAAACCATGAAGAGATTATGAAGAAGTATCCGTGCGAGTTCTCTGCCGGATTCCGCCAAAGAATTTTTATTGCTATGTCGATGATATTCAATCCTGATTTGCTTATTGCAGATGAGCCGACAACCAGCTTAGGTATTACAATTCAAGCTGAAATCATTGAGGCGTTGATTGACGTTAAGGAGAAAACAGGAAACTCGGTAATTATTATCACTCATGATTTTGGTGTAGTTTCGCAGTTTTCCGATGATATATTTGTTATGTATGCGGGTCGCTGCGTCGAATCCTCGCCTAAAAAACAACTACTGCTTTATCCGAGGCACCCTTATACGGTAGGTTTGATTCGCTCTGTACCTTTATTAGAAGCGAGAAAGACCAAACGCCTCAAGTCCATACCGGGCTTTCCGCCGGATATGGTAAACTTGCCAAAGGGTTGTGCCTTTGCACCTCGCTGCGAGTTTGCACAACAGAAATGTTTGGAAGATCAGCCGTCGCTGAGCGAAGTGGAAGAAGGGCGTATGGTCGCGTGCCACTATCCACTGATGGACTACTGCACAAGCGATGACACTACATTGGAATGAGGTGATAAAGTGAGTATACCGATTTTACAAATTGAAAGTCTCAAAAAGCATTTTCCTGTTCGCAAGGGCTTGTTCAATAAACAGGTGACAATAAAATATGTTGTAGACGGCATAAGCTTTAAAATTGAAAATGGTCAGACTGTCGCGTTGGTTGGCGAGTCAGGCTGTGGTAAATCAGTATTATTGCGCACAATCATAGGATTAGAGAGTCCTACGGATGGTAATATTTACTTCAAGGGACAACGCTATGATCAGATGAAAAAGCAAGAGATAAAGGAAATGCGGCGCAGGGTTCAGCTGATATTTCAAGACTCATTAGCTTCACTACACCCACGCTTTACCATAGCAATGTCGCTGGAAGAGCCATTGATTTTAAATGGAATGTCGGACGCAAAAAAGCGCGAAGAGATCATAATTGACACCCTTAACCAGGTAGGACTTGACCCGGAATTTCGCTTTAGATATCCAGAACAGCTTTCCGGAGGGCAGCGTCAACGTGTTATTATTGCAAGGGCTTTAGTGGAACGTCCTGAGTTAATACTAGCAGATGAGCCTATTTCGGCATTAGACGTTTCATTGCAGGCACAGGTGCTCAATTTTCTTATGGATCTGCAGGAAAAGTATTCTCTTTCCATGTTATTTGTGGCACATGACTTAGCAGTTGTGCGACAAATTGCAGAACATATCATGATTATGTATGCGGGTGTTATTGTTGAATCCGCACCCGGAGCTGAGATATATATAAATGCAAAACATCCATACACTAAAGTATTGCTGGAATCCGCACCGAGCATATCAAAGGGAATAAAAGATGAAGGATTCAATTTGAATTTAAAGATCGGAGATACGGTGGATCCAGCTTCGCCACCACCAGGATGTTTATTCAATACTAGGTGTATATATGCAGATGAAGAATGCATGTCCATAAGGCCGGAGCCAAAAGAAGTTGCACCAAACCATCTTGTATGTTGTCACAAAGTTTAACTTAACGGTTTAAGTCTAAAGACAATATTGCTTTTCAACAACTTACTTTGATTTTAGTAAGAAGTTATTTCGTGATATAGAGCGGGAAACCAGTAAATTATGGTTACCTGCTCTTTTCATATTTGTATAGTAAAAAGAGTATATAATCAATAGAAGAAAGAAACTATAAATGGTCGATATTGATTATCGCAAACAATTCCATGGTATATTGGAGAACTGGCTGGATATGATTGTATCGGAGATGTTGCAGGCATAGCCGCTGGTGAATATCGTTGGGGATAAGTTTCAGGTTGGAATACCTGAGGAGGAGTGCTTCTTTTCATTATGAAGCACTTGTCGGGCAGTGGTGCGGCAGGAGTGACAGCGGCAATACTTATATGCAGGCTTATGTTGTTTTAATTTATTTAGCGTGAGATAATATGAAATAGAAAATACAGTTCAAGGTGGATTATATAATGAGACTAAGAAGACTATTAGTGCTCCTTTTAATAATATTTGCTGTTATCAGCATTAAGCTTCCTGAAACCTTCCAACTGCTAGGCACAAAGGTAAGGCTTCTTCCCTTGGCTCTGCCCGTATATGATATTGATGCAGACGCAGAAGTCAGAAGTAGTGGCGAGTTCCATGCCATAATGCTTGATGCCATCAGGGAAGTAAAGGATGGTGTGAAGGTACTGATAGTTAAATACGATGAAAAAACCTATGATGTAGACGCTGCGTTTAAGAGTATATTGGCTGAGAACGTCGGACTGGGGTTTGTATCGGGCTGCAATGCAACTTTTACAAGAGCATTGGGAAAAGAATCGGCAGCTGTTGAATTGAAGCTGCAGTACATATACCCAAGAGAAAAGATTATCTCTATGCGCGCTGAGACGGATAGCAAAGCAAATGACATTATCAACAGTATAATAAAGCCCGGAATGAGTGATTACGAAAAAGTCCTGGCAGTTCATGACCATGTGGTTAAGAGCTCAAGATATGACAGATTGAATGCAGACAGCAATAATGTGCCTGCTCTGGAGCATGAAGCTTATGGAGTGCTTGTAAAAGGGATTGGAGTTTGTGACAGCTATGCCAAAGCGGTTAAACTGCTTTTGGAAAAGGCGGGAGTTCAATGCATTCTTGTGGAGGGCAGCAAAGCCGGAGATGCCGGACAAAGACCTGCTGATGTTGATCATGCATGGAATATTGTAAAGCTGAACGGAGAATACTACCATGTAGATGCTACTTGGGATGACGTATCGGAGGAAAGGGACAGCACAGAGCTGGTTTATCATCATTTCAACATCAACGATGAGGAAATGCAAAAGACGCATATATGGGATAAAGGCAAATACCCTCCTTGCACTGGCACAAAATACAACTATTTTGAATATAACAAGCTTATAGCAAATAGCCAGGCTGAAGTTCTTTCAATGATGACAAAAGCTGTTTCCGGTCGGGAAAAGAGGCTGTTAGTAAAGATTGCCGACTATAAAAGTTCTGCATACAATATTGAAGAGCTGATAAAAAAGGCTGCAGAAAAAAGCAGTCTCAATCAGGGCATAAGTGCAAAATGGATAATAAATGACTCCCTTGGGATAGTTGATATTGAGTTTGAATATTGACACAGATGAAATAATGTTGTATATTTTTGACATATACTTTAAATTATAAAAGTGATGATGGGAAGAGTAAGTTGGCATACATGTCAAAGAGAGCCGGGAATGGTGCGAACCGGCACATAAAACCAACCCAACATGGCCCCTGAACTGTACAGGTGAGGCAGCTGCTAAGCCTGTGCCGTCAAGCTGACGTTATACAGCACAGTGATGAATTCTTATGAAAGAGTCACTTGTTAAGTTTTCTGCCGCAAGGCAGGAAAGAATTAGGGTGGTAACACGAACAGCTTTCGTCCCTTCAGGGGGCGGGAGCTTTTTTATTTTTGAATAATGAGGAGGAATAAAAATGAGTGGTAAAAAGTTTTATATGACTACAGCAATAGCATATACCTCGCGAGTACCTCATATAGGAAATACCTACGAGGCGGTTCTGGCAGACTCGATAGCAAGGTTTAAAAGAATGACGGGACATGATGTATATTTCCTGACCGGCACAGATGAACACGGTCAGAAAATTCAGGAGCAGGCGGAGGCTGATGGCTTGAAGCCTCAGGAGCATGTTGACAGGATAGCTGGAGAAATAAGAAGAATATGGGACTTCATGAATGTAAGCTATGACCAGTTCATAAGGACAACAGACAAGCAGCACGAAGAGACAGTTCAAAAGATATTCAAGAAGCTTTATGAGCAGGGGGACATATACAAGAGCTCCTATGAAGGACTGTACTGCACTCCATGTGAGTCCTTTTACACCGAGTCCCAGCTGGTGGAAGGGAAGTGCCCTGACTGCGGAAGGGAAGTGGCACATGCCAGCGAGGAAGCATACTTTTTCAAACTGTCCAAGTATCAGAGCAGACTGATGAAGCACATAGAAGAAAACCCGAACTTCATATGGCCTGAATCCAGAAAAAATGAGATGATAAACAACTTCTTAAAGCCCGGCCTCCAGGACCTGTGTGTGTCCAGAACCTCCTTCAACTGGGGTGTGCCTGTAAGCTTTGATGATAAGCATGTTATATATGTATGGATAGATGCGTTGTCAAACTATATTACAGCTTTGGGATATAATCCGGAAGGAGAAAGCGGAGAGCTCTTCAACAAATACTGGCCAGCTGATCTGCACCTGATAGGAAAGGATATTGTCAGATTCCATACCATATATTGGCCGATAATACTCATGGCTCTTGGTGTTGAGCTGCCAAAGCAAGTTTATGGCCATCCGTGGCTTTTGATGGGCAAAGACAAAATGTCAAAATCAAAGGGTAACGTAATATACGCGGAGGAGCTTGTAAAGTTGTTTGGAGTGGATGCGGTAAGATATTACCTGTTGAAGGAAATGCCCTTTGGACAGGATGGAAACATCACTTATGAGCACATGATTGCCAAAATGAACACCGATTTGGCAAATAACCTGGGCAATCTTGTAAATCGTACTGTTGCAATGGTAAGCAAGTATTTTGAAGGTAAGATAGCTGAGCCCACCGATAAGGAAGCAATAGATGACGAGCTTATAGACCTGGCTCTTGTGACTCCTGGCAGAGTTGAAGCAAGAATGAATGAGTACAGGACAGCTGATGCGCTTGATGAGGTTATGACCTTGCTCAAGAGGAGCAACAAATATATAGACGAGACCCAGCCTTGGGTGCTTGCAAAGGAAGAAAGCAAGAAAGGCAGACTCGCAGCGGTATTGTATAATTTACTCGAGAGCATCAGGATAGCTTCTGTGCTGTTGTATCCATTTATTCCTGATACCGCATTGGAGATTCAAAGGCAGATAAATGCACAGAAAACTGATTGGGCATCTTTAAAGGCTTTTGGCGGAACTATTGTCGGAACTGCTGTGAATGAAGCGAAACCTTTATTCGCTAGAATAGATGAAGAAAAGAAGCTGGCAGAGATCAGCGCTATAAAAGAAGCGGAAGAGCAGAAGGCAGAGACGGTTGAGGAAGAGAAGAAAGCGGTGTCCGCAGAGGTGCCGCAAGAGGATAAGTATATAACTATAGATGACTTTGCGAAAATTGACTTGAGGGTTGCCAAGGTGCTGGAGTGCGAGAAGGTCGAGGGCTCCGACAAGCTCTTGAAGCTGCAGCTTGAGGTTGGCGGCGAGAAGCGCCAGGTGGTTTCCGGCATTGCGAAATATTATGCGCCTGAAGCTTTGGTCGGCAAGTATGTGGTTTTGGTGGCTAACCTCAAACCGGTGAAGCTCCGTGGAGTGGAATCCAATGGAATGATATTGGCTGCCTCTAATGATGAGGCTCTTACAGTTCTCACTCCTCTCACAGAGATAAAATCAGGCTCACAAGTAAGCTAGAAAGAAGTGGTGTAGAATATGCTTTTTGATACACATGCCCATTTGGATGACGACAAGTTTGATGAGGACAGGGATGAGGTTGTAAGCCAGTGCACTGAAGCTGGTGTGGACTTGATTCTTAACGCTGGCAGTAATATTCAGACCTCCGTAAAGTCCATTGCTTTGGCGGAGAAATATAAGTTCATTTATGCAGCTGTGGGGGTTCACCCCCACGATGCATCGGATATGGATGAGGAAACCGCAGGAGTGCTGGCTGCCCTTGCAGAGAACAAGAAAGTCAGGGCTATTGGGGAAATCGGTCTAGACTATCACTATGACCTGTCGCCCAGGGATGTGCAGAAACGTCGTTTTATTGAGCAGATAGACCTGGCGAGGCAGCTTAAGCTTCCGGTGATTGTGCATGACAGGGAGTCTCATGGAGATGTTATGGATATATTTAAGAAAACCCGCATCAAAGAGGTGGGCGGAGTGCTGCACAGCTTTTCGGGAAGTGCTGAGATGGTCTTGGAGTGTCTTAAGCTGGGACTGTACATTTCCATTAGCGGCTCCGTTACATTCAATAACGCAAGAAAGACTGTTGAAGCAGTTAAGGAAGTTCCGCTTGACATGCTTCTCATTGAGACAGATAGCCCATATCTTACGCCTGTTCCCAACAGAGGCAAGAGGAATTATCCGGGCTATGTGAGGCTGGTGGCAGAGAAGATAGCAGAGATAAAGGGTATAACCTTTGAAGAAGTGGCGCAGAAGACCAGGTCAAATGGGAAGCGCCTATTCGGAATAGAATAGTTACTTGTAACACTGAAAACACTGAAATCCACTGAACACACGGTTTAAAAAGAGAAATTATATCGTGCACTTCAGTGAAGCATCAGTGTTTTTGTGTTATATGAAACTTTCCGTAATCTAGCAACCCAGTATCCTTAACGAGCATTACCGAATGATACTGAAAGTGTTACCCGTCCCCCGCTTGTAAAACCATTCCTCTTATAGTAAAATTATCATATCTAGCAAATTATGAAGCTTTTCTATAGAAATATTTGTAATATTTTGCCTATGTCCTTCATATACTTTTCATTGAAGCTATTTTCAAAAAACAAAAGAATTCTTCTGGGGGTAATACGATGATTACTTATGAAATCAAGGATGCCCTTTATATAAATCTGACCAACAGGTGTGCAAACAGCTGCTCTTTTTGTGTTAGAAACCAGCCTGAGGGTATAGGCGTTGACCTTTGGCTTCGCAAGGAGCCGAGCCTTGAGGAAATCCTTGGAGACATAAAAAACCCAGAGAATTATAGTGAAATTGTGTTTTGCGGTTATGGAGAACCACTTGAGCGGCTTATGGAAGTAATTGAGATATGCAAGGAGCTTAAGAAAAAAGGAGTCAGGATAAGGATTAATACTAACGGCCAAGCAAATCTGATATGGAAGAGAAATGTTGTGCCTGAGCTTAAGGGGCTGGTGGATTCCGTATCTATAAGCTTAAATGCAAAGAACGCAGAGGACTATGTGAAGCTTTGCAGACCGGAATATGGTGAGGAAGCATATAAGGCTGTATTGGAGTTTGCAAAGGAATGTGTAAAATATATACCTGAGGTTTGGCTCACAGTTGTTGATGTGATTTCTGCTCATGACATAGAATTGTGCAGGAGTATAGTATGTAGTATGGGAGCACAGTTTAGGGTGAGGCACTACTGTTGAAAAACTTCATGGCTATATAGGTTGCATTAAAGCTGGTTCAGGGAAGAATTAGGCAACCTATGAAATCAAGGAACATGATTTTGCAATATTGAAATCGTAATGTAAAATGTTTATTGCAAAACATGTAGTCCATATAAAAAGAATAAAATATTTTAATCTGGCAATGATATAAATATGAAAGCCAAAATTTCCCGATTTGTCAAAGGTTCGGGGAAAATACAAATATTCTTTACGAACCAAAAATTTGACAATAAAACCAAATAACGATAAAATTAATCTACCTGTCTATTTAGATTTATTGTTATATAATACCATTAAATCTAGATAGTATAGGCTGATGAGCTAGACGTATGAGGGCGAATTGGCGCTGAATACGTTTGGCAAACGTAAAAAAAGGAGGTTGAACGATGAAAATAAACTTGAAGAATTTCAAGAGTTTATTTTCGGTCAAGCTTATTGCTGTCGCTGCATTATGCTTGATACTCGCTACATCTTATGTCTACAGTGCGATGAAGAAAGATATTACCATTGAAGATATTGACGGAGTAAAAGCAGTAAGTACCTTTAAGAATACTGTTGAAGATGTGCTAGAAGAAAATAGTGTAGGTATCAAACCCCATGATAAGGTAAGCCTGGAAATGGCAGAAAAGCTCAAGGATGGAATGAGTATAAAAATATCCAGAGCCAGAGAGGTTACCATTAACTCGGATGGGAAGGACGTAGTCATATGGACTACTGCTCCTGATGTAAAGAGTGCTCTTGGGGAGGTTCAAATCCAGCTTGGCGAGAAAGATAAGGTGTTGCCTGGTCTGGATACAGTAATCAAAGGAAATACAAAAGTTGATGTAATAAGAGTAGAAGAAAAAGTTGTAAAGCAAGAAATGAAAATGGATTTTACCAATCAAGTAAGTAAAAGCGACAAACTTGACACGGGCTTAGTGAAAGTAGTTAAAAAAGGAAGCCCAGGCCTAAAGGAACTGGCTATAAAGGTTATTTTTGAAAATGGCAGGGAAGTAAAAAGAGAAATCGCTGCTGAAAAGATACTCAAAGAGCCTATAAATGGCATCATAGAGGAAGGGACTAGAACTACCTTCGTATCTTCGAGAGGTCAGGTCACCAGATTTGTGAGAGCGCTCACAATGACTGCAACAGCTTATGATGCAACCTTTGAGAGCTGTGGCAAGCATCCTGACGACCCGAATTATGGCATAACCTATTCGGGGTTAAGGGTAAAGCCTGGTATAGTTGCAGTAGATCCCAAGGTTATTCCACTTGGAACATATCTTTATGTCGAAGGGTATGGGGAAGCCCTGGCGGCTGATAAAGGCGGGGCTATAAAAGGCAATAGGATTGATTTATACTACGAATCGCCAAAAGATGTAGCGAGATATGGCAAGAGGGCAGTCAAGGTATACATACTTGATAAGCCCAGATACAGATTCTAAAGCTTATCCACAGGGTGACCCCTGTGGATAAATTATTGTATAGGAAAGTATAACTTTCCTATACAATAATTTATCTTGATTTAACTGCCCGTGCCAGAATTTCCTCATTACATTCGGAAAAGGCACATGGGCTTCAAATGCGGCATACGCCGCCTTTGTTATTGTCTAGGGAGGATGTTTTATGTTGAAGGAAACAATTGTGGTAGAGGGCAAGAATGATGCTGCCGCAGTAAGACGCGCAGTAGCTGCGGATATAATAATAACAAGCGGCTTTGGAATAAACAAAGGCATACTGGATAGGATAAAGACTGCCCAAGAGAAGAATGGTGTGATTGTGCTTACAGATCCTGATTTTATGGGGGAAAAAATACGAAAAATTATTTCTGACAGGGTCAAGGGAGTCAGACATGCCTTCGTACCCAAAGAAGAGGCTCAAGCAGAAGGAGACATTGGGGTGGAGAATGCAGCACCGGAAAGCATATTAAGAGCGCTGTCCATGGCAAAATGCGAGCAGGAGGAGGTTCAAATCACCTTTTCGGGGATTGACCTGATATATTACGGTCTTTCGGGCAATGACAATGCTGCGGGACTCAGGAATAGTCTGGGCTCTGCCTTGGGGATAGGCTACGCAAATTCAAAGCAGTTTCTTAACCGGCTGAACAAATATGGTATAAGCCGGGATGAGCTTGAGATGGCATTGGGAAAGATAATGTATGAAATAGATAATAAAAAGTAACTTAAAAAGGATGATGGGCATGAAGGAAAACTCAATAACAACGTCAACACGTGACCTGATAAAAAAGTACGATTTTAAAATAGCAAAGAAATTCGGACAGAACTTCCTGGTGGATGAAAGTATTTTAAAATCAATTATAGACTGCTCAGAGCTTTCCAAGGATGACTGCGTTCTCGAAATAGGCCCTGGACTGGGAGTCATGACGCAAGTGCTGTGTGAGAAAGCTGGCAAAGTATTGGCCGTAGAGATAGACAGAGAGCTGATACCGATACTTAAGGTTTCGTTGTTCGGCATTGATAACGTAAAAGTAATCAATGAGGACATACTAAAACTGGATCTAAAATCTGTATTGGAGGAAAATTTCGGGGATTCCCCTGTCAAAGTAGTGGCAAATCTACCTTATTACATTACAACTCCAATAATTATGAGGCTGCTTGAAGAGAAAATTAACTTCAAGAGCATCACTGTCATGGTTCAGAAGGAAGTGGGAGAACGGCTTGCAGCGAATCCGGGAGGTAAGGATTACGGCGCTCTTACCGTTGCAGTGCAATACCGCTGCATACCTAACAAAATCCTGGTAGTACCGCCGGAATCATTTATACCGAAGCCCGAGGTTGATTCTATGGTTATAAGGCTGGATTCCAGGGATAAGCCTCCGGTTGATTTGAAAGATGAAAAAATGTATTTCAGAGTAGTAAAGGCATCCTTTGGCCAACGGAGAAAAACCCTTCTGAATGCTTTGTCCGCAGGAAATCTAGGGAAGACCAAGGACGAGCTCAAAGAATTACTCGAAAGAAACGGCATTGATGAAAAAAGGCGTGGAGAGACTCTGTCCCTTGAGGAATTTGCTAGAATCGCCAATGATATAATATAAGCCTAAAACAGTTCAAAAAAATATGTTCACTTTTGCCCCCTCGATACATATATTAGTAATGACTATGTATCAAAGGGGGTTATTTTGTGGCATCAAATAATGAGTATAAAAGATACTTTATCATACTTCAAGAAGATGACAAAGGATATGAATTGTCACCTGGAAAGATACCGACCGGTTATGTCAAAATTGAAGTAAAAAACAGCAAAGTAAGACTCAATGCATTTATTCAAAATGTAAAAATCGAAGACAGGATCGAGTACAGGTTGATTTTGGTATCATCGGGTAAAAAACAAGCAATAGATGTAGGAAAAATCCTAATTGACAGCAGTGGAAGAGGGGAACTTTCCTATGAACTTGAATCGGACAATGTTTTAAAAAGCGGCCTTAACATTGGGGATTTCACCGTAGCAGCTGTGACTGCAGGGGCGACTGTGCCTCTTTCGGGCTATACCGGAAGGGATAAGCTGGAATGGAAGGGCAGATACGAGGTAGTGAACAGGCAGAAGACTCATGAAGCACCTAGAATAGACAAAAAAATAAAGATTGAAGAAATTGTACCGGAAATCCCGGCACCGATAATCCCGGTACAGCCTGTTTTGAAGCCTGAGATGCCTCCCATAAAAGAGGCAGTGATGAAGCCAGAACCTAATATTGAGGCAGTGATGAAGCCAGAACCTAATATTGAGGCAGTGATGAAGCCAGAACCTAATATTGAGGCAGTGATGAAGCCAGAACCCAATATTGAGGCAGTGATGAAGCCAGAACCTAATATTGAGGCAGTGATGAAGCCAGAACCTAATATTGAGGCAGTGATGAAGCCGGAACCTAATATTGAGGCAGTGATGAAGCCGGAACCTAATATTGAGGCAGTGATGATGCCGGAACCTAATATTGAGGCTATGCCGATTCCAAAACCTAATATTGAGGCTGTGACGAAGCCGGAACCCGAACCGCCTGTAATGGAGCACATGCATGTACATGAAACCAAGGTAGAAGTTGAAATAGTAATGCCAAAATGTCCTCCAATGGCTCCGATTGAAGAGCCTTACGAATTTGAAGAAGAAAAAATTGAATGCGAAGATATTAGCCAATATTACTGTGATGAGGATGACAGTGCCGATAGCGATGATAGTGATGATGATGAACGGCCCAAACACCATCACGAGGAGTATCATCATGAGCGGGCTGTATCTCCATATTACAGCGGAGGAATGTACAGCAAGATGAAAAAGGTCCTGAGAAGACTTAGAAGGTATGAGCCCTTTGAAGAGGAGAGAGGCTTCAGCTGGTTTAAGGTCGGGGATGACATATATGAGATAAACAATGTTGCAATACCGTATATGGGCTACATGGTACCAA
This sequence comes from Clostridia bacterium, assembly GCA_035628995.1. Taxonomy (NCBI): domain Bacteria; kingdom Bacillati; phylum Bacillota; class Clostridia; species Clostridia bacterium. The sequence goes on from DASPIR010000002.1 coordinate 42,691, forward strand.
TGGGATATCCATTCATGGCTGAAGGCTGCAGTATGATGATGGATAGAAAAGACTATATACTTGGTGTGAAATATGACGGCAGGGAAGATGACGATGATGATAGGAGAATAAGATATCTTCTATTTGGAGTACCGGCGCTATATAGCAAGAAGAATGAGCAGTATTACAAATCCAAAGGGTTTATGGAGTTCAAACCACACAAATCAAAGGGGCACGGATACTTTATCATGTGCTTGGATATTAGGAACGGCATGATGTGCCATATTGACTAATTTGACACATGCGTAAAGGGCTGTTTCAGGCTAATCGAGTTAGCTTGAAACAGCTTTTTGTTTTGTAGCAAAATTTTCTATAAAAAATTCTTTGATTATATGATAGAATTAAGATAACATAAAAAAGATGAAACGGAAGAGGATTGATTTTGTGAAAATAGATAATCTATTAGACAGGAAACTGCTTAAGAATATAGATATAGGAATAATTATATCCACAATGCTGCTTATAATATACGGCATAATCGCAATTTCCAGCGCTACACATATAACAAGCGGGGGATCTGTTGGGACTCTTAAGATACAAATAATCGCTTTTATTCTAGGTATAATAGGAGTACTTGTGATTTTGCTCATAGATTATAAAAGCTTTGGGGATAATTATATACTTATTTATGGAACTAATATATTTCTTCTGGTACTGGTTTTGGTTATTGGATTTTCCACTAAGGGCACAAGAGGCTGGATTGACTTTGGACCGGTAAACCTGCAACCCTCGGAGATTGTTAAGCTGGGATATATTCTGACCTTTGCCAAATACTTGGAAAAAAAGAAGGACAATCTGGATAGAATAGTTGATGTGCTTCCTGCAATAATGCACTTGGGCTTGATAATAGGTTTGATACTGCTGCAGCCGGACTTTGGAACGGCCTTGGTATTTATTTTCATATCGATATTCATGCTGTATGCAGCAGGCATTAACCACAAGATAGTAGCTGGAGCATTCGGAGCATTTTTAATAAGTCTTCCGGTAATGTGGAGGCTTCTGAAATCATATCAGAAGGACAGGATTCTTGTATTCTTCAACCCAGAGCTAGATCCTATGGGCGCGGGATATCATGTAATACAGTCAGAAACAGCCATAGGTTCTGGAAAATTTCTGGGCAAGGGAATTTTTCATGGTACTCAGAACAATTTAGGCTTCATACCTGAGAGACATACGGATTTTATTTTCTCGGTTATAGGCGAAGAACTTGGACTGGTCGGGGCTTTAGCCGTATTGCTGCTCTTTGCATGGCTTCTGCTAAGGTGCATACACATAGCCAAGGTGTCCAAGGATGATTATGGAATGCTCATTTGTGTAGGTATTACGGCAATGTTTCTCTTTCACATACTCGAAAATATAGGAATGACTATAGGACTTATGCCTGTAACCGGTATTCCTTTACCCTTCATAAGCTATGGGGGCAGCTCACTGCTGACGAATATGGCTGCGGTGGGCTTGGTGCTTAATGTAGGTATGAGAAGACAGGTAATAAGATTCTAAAAATTGTATAAATAGAGGTTTAAAAGACTCTGGAATGTATATTCTGGAGTCTTTTTATGTATATTAATGCATGTCTGCAATAATGAACATACTTTCGAAAATGAGCAAATTGGCTAATAGAGTGCTACATAATGCATAAAAATAAAAAAATATTTATAAAATGCAATTAATACTTGCATAAATATACAAATATAATTATAATTATAATAAATTTACTATGCTGGAGGTTAATAATATGGATTCGAATAAGAAAAAGGTTGTTCTCGCATATTCTGGAGGGCTGGATACTTCGATAATCATTCCTTGGCTGAAAGAGAACTACGATGTGGAAGTTATAGCCTGCTGTGTTGACGTAGGTCAGGGGGATGAATTGGAACCGGTAAAGCATAAAGCTTTGAGCACCGGAGCTTCAAAGGTTTATGTGATTGATGCCAGAAAAGAATTTGCTGAAGATTATATCATGCCCACAATAAAGGCGGGAGCGGTATATGAGGGAAAATATCTTCTGGGAACAGCGATGGCACGACCGCTTATTGCCAAAAAGCTGGTGGAGGTTGCCGAGAAGGAAGGAGCAAAGTACATTGCTCATGGATGTACCGGTAAGGGAAATGACCAAGTACGTTTCGAACTTACTATTAAGGCACTGAACCCCGATATTAAGGTTATTGCACCTTGGCGTGAATGGAATATAAAATCCAGAGAAGAAGCGATTGATTATGCTGCAGAAAGAGGAATACCTGTACCTGTATCCAAGGAGCGTCCTTACAGCATGGATAGGAATCTATGGCATCTGAGCCATGAGGGAGCAGATCTAGAAGATACCTGGAACCCTCACCCTACTGATATCTATCAGCTTACTACAGCACCTGAGAATGCCCCAGACAAACCAGAGCATGTTGAAATAGAATTTGAAAAGGGTGTCCCTGTAAAGTTAAACGGAATCATATCTGATGCAATGACAATGCTTGAGAAGCTGAATGAAATAGGGGGCGGAAATGGTGTCGGTCTGATTGACATGGTTGAAAACAGACTTGTAGGAATGAAGTCAAGAGGTGTGTATGAAACGCCGGGAGGTACCATACTTCATACTGCTCATAAAGAACTGGAGTATATAACCCTCGACAAGCAGACTATGCGATTCAAACAGATGGTTTCTGACAAATATGCGGAACTTGTATATGATGGATTATGGCATACGCCGTTGAAAGAAGCATTGGATGCTTTTGTTGAGCATACCCAGCAGCATGTTACCGGCACGGTTGCATTGAAGCTCTATAAGGGCTCCTGTATAATTTCAGGGATGGATTCAATATACTCTCTCTACAATAAGGATTTTGCAACCTTTGGAGAAAATGTAGACTGTATTTATAATCAAAAGGACGCTGAAGGCTTCATAAATTTATTCGGTCTGCCTATTGAGGTTATGGCGCTTATGAAAAGGAAGCTGGCCAAGCAGCAGGAGGAAAGGAAGATAGTTTAATGAAGCTGTGGGGAGGAAGATTCAGTAAAGACACTGCGAAGATGACCGAGGATTTCAATGCTTCGATTTCTGTTGATTCCAGGCTATATATCCAGGACATTGAGGGAAGCAAGGCTCATGCCCTGATGCTTGGAAAGTGTGGAATTATTTGCACTGAGGAGGCATCGGATATAGTAAGCGCCCTGGAAGAAATAAAGCTGGAGCTTGAATCAAACTGCAGCACCCTTACTATTGATTCGGAAGATATACATATGAACATAGAAAAGCTGCTTATCGAAAAAATAGGTGAGACGGGTAAAAAACTTCACACTGCCAGAAGCAGGAATGATCAGGTGGCTCTTGATATGAGAATGTATCTTAAGGAAGAGACCCGAATAATACTGGAGCAGCTCATGACTCTGGAGACTTTGCTTCTTAATAAAGCAGAGGAAAACATAAACACAATAATGCCGGGTTATACTCACATGCAAAAGGCGCAGCCCGTTACCCTGGGACATCACTTCATGGCTTATTTTGAAATGTTCATGCGTGATATGGATAGGTTTGCGGACTGTATGAAAAGGATGGATGTAATGCCGTTGGGAAGCTGCGCGCTTGCAGGGACCACATATCCCATAGACAGGGAACTGGTTGCGTCAATTCTGAAGTTCTCGGCAATATCCAGAAACTCCATAGATGCTGTATCTGACAGGGACTTTGTCATAGAGTTCATCAGCTGCTGCAGCTTTGCAATGATGCACCTTGGGCGATTCTGCGAGGAGCTGGTAATATGGAGCACTGGAGAATTTGGATATATTGAAATGGATGATGGTTACAGTACGGGCAGCAGCATTATGCCGCAGAAAAAGAACCCTGATATTGCGGAGCTCATAAGGGGAAAAACAGGCAGGGTGTATGGGGACCTTATATGCATGCTGACTGTAATGAAGGGGCTTCCGCTATCTTACAACAAGGATATGCAGGAGGATAAGGAAGCCGTATTTGATGCAGGGGACACCCTGAAGTCTTGCATTTCTGTATTTGTTCCCATGCTTGATACTATGACTGTAAACAAAGATAGAATTAATAGCAATCTTAAAGGGGGGTTCCTGAATGCCACCGATCTGGCCGACTATCTGGTGCAAAAAGGGCTGCCTTTTAGAAGTGCCCATGAAATAACTGGAAGGATAGTGAGCTTCTGCATTGCACGGGATAAAGAGCTTGAAGAACTGACCTTGGAGGAGTTTAGAAGCTTTGCGCCTTGTATACAACAGGAAATATACAGATTTATTGAGCTCGGTGCGTGCCTGTCAAGAAGGAATACCACAGGAGGACCTTCCGCGCAGCAGATTAATGGGGCTGTAGAGCAAGGCAGAAAGCTCGTTGAGGACTTCTTTGGAAATGTTAATAAAAAATACTTTGAATAAAGATGCATAAAATTATTAAAATGACATAATTACTTTTTAAGGTATATTCTTGTGTGGACGCGCCATGTAGGAATAATCCAATGCAAACCTTATTTTTTTTCAATCGGTACTTGCATAAATATGCTAACAATATTATAATTATAATTATCGAAGCGAGATTAAAAGTGCTGTTTTATTGATTATATATTGATGTTTTGAAAAAATCTAATTTCAAATTCACCAATAGAAGGGGAGATATTTATGATTTGGGTTGGAATTGTAGGGGCAAAGGGGTATGTCGGGGAGGCTCTTGCAAGACTTGTCGCAGGACACCAGTCAGCTCAGGTAAGTACAGTGGCGGATCTGCAGGAGTTTGGTGACGAAAGTGCGTACATGTGCGGCAGCACAGAAGCAAGACCGGGATACTGGAGCATAATGAATGCAGTTAAGAAGTCAGACATAATATTTAATGGATTAACAGGCAAAGTTGCAGAGGATGTGTACTCTAAAGCGCTGTCTTGCGGGAAGAGAGTAATCGACATCAGTGAAAGGCGCTATATTGGAGGCAGCCTGGAAGGAAGCAGCAGTGCATATCCTGGCTCAGTTTATGGACTCTCAAAGCTTTACAAGGATAAGATGAAGGGTGCATCTATAGTAGCTAATCCAAGCAGCTATTGCACTGGTGCCATTTTGGCGCTTGCACCTCTTGCAGTTAATAAAATGGTTGATATGAATTCGGTAGCCATTGAATCAAAATCAGGGATTACAAGTATTAGAAGAAGTGATAAGCTTACTGAGACTGGTATGATAACTAACAGCGGAGTAAAAACCTATAAAGTAGAGTGCAAGGACTATGCGGAAGAAGTGAATGGGCAAATGCTCACTTTGTTTGGGAAAAGAACTTCTGCAGCATATACATCACATATAATTCCGGGAATCAAAGGGATTACAACTACTATAAATGTCAACCCTCAGAATGGCATATATGGCAGTGATATTTTAGATATATACAAAGAGTTCTATAAGTGCAATCCTTTTGTCGAGGTATGCGATAAAGGGATGATGCCGGAAATGAAGAAGGGTTTTAACAGATATTTCTGCAAGATCGGGGCTTCTGTAGATGCTGAATCCGGCAGAATAACTGTTACAACTGTGCTCGATGATGCTTTAAGAGGAGTAGCCAGCCAGGCTATTCAGTCAATGAACCTTATGTGTGGTCTTGATGGGGAAACCGGATTATAGCAGTAAAAAAAAGTCACGTTTTTTGCGTGACTTTTAATTTTGTTAATCTTCTTTCTTTTCCAGCTTTTCGCCGCAGTTCGGACAGTAGTTCACTTCTGCATCAACAACTGTATTGCAGGTTTTGCAGATCTTGTTGCCCTTCAGTAGAAGAATACGTTCTTTAATAGCTTTAATATTCTCTTCTATTTGCTTAACTTCATTGCATTTGCTGTCATAAAAGTCTCCGATGGGTTTTCCGTTTGTATAACTTCTATATAACTCACTACCTATTTCATAAAACATTCTTTTGATTTTGTCTTCTTCGCTGCCAATAGTCAGATTGAGCTTTGTTATCTCGACTATATCCTCGGATTTTTTTGTTACTGACTTTGCTGTCTCAGTTATTTTTTTGCCGATATCATTTAACAAATCCATATCTCTCCCTCCCATACTTTTACTTTATTATACTATAGTAATAGCACACATAAAACATTGAATGATTTTATAACGAATAGGAAAGTATAAATTTCCTTAATGTACACTTTCCGTAAATGAGTTTCATAAAAGGCTTCCTTAATTGTTAAAAAAACTTCAATAAAAGTCTTTTTTATATTTTCTTACCATTGATGTACTACTAATAAACAGATATACTTAAAAGTGGGATATTGTGGTATTTAAATTAATGGGGGTGTTTTTTTGGGGTTGCACATGATTGTGGCATTGTTTGCAGGGCTTGGACTATTCTTGTACGGTATGAAGGTAATGTCCGATGCCTTGCAGAAGTCTGCGGGAGACAGACTTAAGAAGCTTCTGGAGATATTGACAACGAATAAGTTTCTAGGAGTAATTGTAGGTGCAGTAATAACAGGCATCATACAGAGCAGCAGTGCGACAACTGTAATGGTTGTAGGTCTTGTTAATGCCGGCATAATGAACCTTTCACAGGCTGTAGGGGTTATTATGGGGGCAAACATAGGAACTACGATGACAGCGCAAATAATTGCCTTTAACTTTAAGGATATAGTCCCATATTCTATCATTATAGGGGTATTGCTTGTATTATTTCCTAATAAAAAATCTTATAAGCAGATGGGTGAATTAGTTGTAGGTTTCGGTATATTGTTTATGGGCATGTACATGATGAGTGATGCAATGAAGCCATTAAAGGATATTCCGGCTTTTACCGCGTTTATGATGAGCCTTCAGCATAATCCTTTGCTTGGCGTATTTGCAGGACTTGCGCTTACCTCAATAGTACAAAGCAGCAGTGCCACAATAGGAATATTGCAGGCATTAGCTATGCAGGGGCTTATTCCGATTGAGGCTGCATTGCCTATACTTTTTGGAGATAATATTGGGACATGTGTTACAGCTCTAATTGCAAGCATAGGAACAAGCATAACAGCCAGAAGAGCAGCTATGATTCACTTAACCTTCAATATAATTGGAACCACAATCTTTATGATTATTCTAAAGCCAGTTACTATGCTGGTGCTAATTACAGCATCAGAGCCTGCAAGACAAATAGCCAATGCTCATACCCTCTTTAATATTACCAATACTATCATACAGCTGCCTTTTGCAGCGCTGCTCATAGCATTTGTAAACAAAATCATACCTGGCGAAGATGTGTATGATAAATTCGCATTGAAATTTCTTGACAAGAGGATACTTGAAACTCCTTCAATAGCTGTAGGTCAAATTGTTAAGGAAGTTGTGAGAATGGGTGATATTGCAAGGTGCAATGTACAGAAAAGCATAGAAGCTATAATAAATGGCGATGAGAAGCTTATAGATGAAATATATAATAATGAAAAGGTTATTAATGAATTGGAAAAGCGTATAGGTGAATATCTGCAGGCAGTATCCAATCTGGCAATAGGCGAGGAACAGCTGAAAAAGGTGGGGATGCTTTTTAGCACCATACATGATGTAGAGAGAATGGGAGACCATGCAGAAAACTTGGCTGAGATAGCTCAATATAAGTTAAGCAACAAGGTTATCTTCTCCAGCCGTGCAGTTGAAGAATTGAGGGTTGTTTATGAAAATGTTGATTATGCAATGGATAATGCATTCTTGGCTTTAAGCACCGAAGATACTGCTTATGTAGATTTGGTAGATTCGTATGAGCGAAAGGTTGATGAGCTTAGGGATACATTTAAGGAAAGCCACATAAAGAGGCTCAACAAGAGTGAATGCAATATCAATGCAGGAGTGCTGTTCTTGGATATATTGACTAATCTTGAAAGGGTCAGCGACCATAGTGTAAATGTTGCGGATGTTGTAAGGATTGTTGATAATGCCAGCTTAAAGCTTGATAGGAAGATTGATATAGCACCGGAAAAATGTTAAGGGCTTATTAACATAACAAACATCCGAAATAGACTGCCTATGTAGGCAGTCTATTTTGGATGTTTAGAAGTTGAGTAGTAATAATTCTAAATTTTGGATATAATTTGAATAACACAGAGTTTGCAAGAATATTAAATTCTTATAGATGTGCAGAAACGAGGGATTAGATTGTTTAAAAGATATTTCATTCCTGTACTTAAAGTATTTGGTTTTATTGTGGTTTATATGGTTGCACTCGGCATAATACTAGGCTTGTTTTTTTTCTCTGCTGGTCAGTTTGCAGGACAGGAGCTATCGGAGCTTTTGGTTGGGGCATTAAGCCTTTCTATGGCTTTGCTTGTTACTTACCTGTATCTGAAGCTGGACAAGAGAAGCTTTAGGGACATAGGCGCCTGGTTCCATACCAATTGGCACAAAAAGCTTATAAAAGGCAGTATTTTGGGTATAGGCGCCATAATGGTAATTTTTGCAGCCATGCTGATATCGGGACTGGCAGAGATAAGAGGCTTGACGGTAAATGATCCAGCAGCGATAATTATGAAGCTGGCTGTAGGAATATTGTTGTACCTTACGGCAGTGGCATATGCAGAGGAGTTATTGACAAGGGGATATATTTATCACTTCTTGAAAACAAGGTTTACAATAGCGGGTTCTGTGCTGATAACATCCTTGTTTTTTTCACTTATGCACATATTCAATCCAAATGTTACTCCTCTTGCATTGTTCAATATATTCATTGCAGGTATAGTGCTGAATCTTCTGGTACTGCGGGACGGGGATATATGGTCTGCTGTCGGGTTCCACTTCGGATGGAATTACACTATGGGAATGATATTCGCATCACCGGTCAGTGGTGGTACGGAAGAGGGGATTATCAAGATTTCCTTTAAGGGATATGAGCTTCTGACAGGCGGTGCCTTCGGGGTAGAAGGCGGTATAATATGTACTGTTGCACTGACATTACTATCCGCATACCTGCTATATCGTAATGATAGGAAAGAAAACTTGCTCCAAGGCCTTAAGCTTTGGAAGAATAGCACCTTAATAGGGTTGATGGTAATAGGAGCCTTGGTTTACATTACCTTTGACATTCTGCTGTGGATGTCCAAGCCATTGCCCTCTGACAGTATTGATATCAATGGGATTTCCCGCTATCCTAATGTGCATGATTATATAATGAAGCTGGAGCTTGATACATGGGACAAAACAGTGACAGGGAAGCAGGCTGTCAGCTTTATAAACAATGAGGATGTTCCTATGAGTGAAGCTTATTTTCACATTTATCCCAATGCATTTAAGAACATAGGCGGTTCAATAGTTATAAAAGCAATTAAGATAAACGGAAGTGATGCACAGTACAAAATAGAAGGGCAGGATTCTACACTCCTTTATATCCCATTCCCTGTGGCTCTTGAGCCTGGTAAAAGGAATCAAATATTCATGGAATATGAAATCAGCATCCCAAAAGAGGAAGGAGAGGGCTTCGGAGATAGATTCGGCTATGGCAGCAATACATATAATCTAGGCAATTTCTTTCCTATTGCTGCTGTGTATGAGAATGGAGGCTGGGATAAGCATCCTTATGATGAAAAAGGAGACGCCTTCTATAGTGAAACAAGTAACTTTGATGTGGAAATAACTGCACCGAAGGAGCAAGTAATTGCGACCAGCGGTTATATTGAGGGGCAGCAAGCCTCAGGCAGCAGGCAGGTGCTCAAGATAAAAGCTTATTCGGTAAGGGACTTTGCTTTTGTATCCAGCGATATGTTCAAGGTGGAGGAAGCAATGGTAAATGGTACCCTGATAAGATCCTACGCCGCAAGCAGCAAAAAAGCAAAAAAAGTCTTGGAGTTCAGTGCCGATGCAATAAGGATTTTCAACAGAACGTACGGAAAGTATCCGTATCCTACGTGCAGTGTTGTGCAGTCAGACATTGGAGGGGGCATGGAGTACCCCAATCTGGTGATGATAGAATCCAACGAATATGGGAATGTCACTTTCAGCAATCTGCTTGCTTCATATTATTTTGGGAAGCCCAAGGGTTCTCTGGAATTTGTAGTTGTGCATGAGCTGGCGCACCAATGGTGGTATGGAATTGTAGGAAATGACGAGTACAGAGAGGCATGGATAGATGAGCCCCTTACACAATATGCAACTCTGGAATACTTTAGGCAAAGGTATGGGCAGAAAGAGTTCGATAGGCTGTATAATAGATACATTAAGCTCGGGGTTAATATGTTCCTGCTGTCAGGCGCCGGTGAAGAAAAGCCGCTCAACCGCTCACTTGATCAGTTTCCCCATGACGATTACTACGTCCTTATATACAATAAGGGCACTATGATGTACAAGGATTTGAATGATCAGCTGGGAGAGGAGAAGTTCGACAAGCTGCTCCAGACACTTTTTGAAAAATTCAAGTTCAAAGTGATATCGGGAGAAGAATTCATAAAACTCACCTCGGAAATAGCAGATAAAGATATGAGCGGATTCTACAGGAACTGGCTGGAGACTAATTATGTCGGGGATGAGCTATAATTCGGCAAGCATGTCATAATATGGGCAAAACAGTAAAACGAAATAGTAATTGTAAAAGTTGACACTATATGGAAACCCAATTATCATAGAATTAGATGCTTAAGCATCTAATTTATTACAGGGGGTATGAATAGTGTTGAAAAAAGCTAAGAAAATCCTATGTGCAGCACTAGTGCTATGCATGATACTGAGCATGTTTATAGGAGTATCAGCAGAGCCTGAAAAGACATCCAAAGTAAAGAATGTAATTCTATTTATCACTGATGGCACCAGCCTCACTCATGTTACTGCAGCAAGGTGGTATCAGGGAGGTCAAGCCCTTGCACTGGATGAAACCTTGTGCGGTCTTGTCAGAACATATGGATCTGATTCATTGATTACTGACTCTGCACCAGCAGCAACTGCCATGGCGACGGGTTTTAAATCTCATACAGGCTTCATATCTGTATTACCAGATGTCTCAAACATGCCTCTTCTTGATCCAGTAGCTCCGGGGGATGCAAGAAAGCCGGTAGCAACGGTGCTTGAAGGTGCAAGACTGGAAGGAAAGGCAACTGGTCTTGTCACAACCTGTGAGATTATGCATGCCACACCTGCAGCTTTTTCATCTCATGATGAAAGCAGGAAGGACTACGATGATATTGGTGAACAGCAGGTATATCAAGAGATGGAAGTAGTTTTAAGCGGCGGCAGCAAGTTTATGACAGCTGAGGTTAGGAAGGACAAGGAAGATATGGTTGCAGCACTTAAAGGTATGGGATACAGCTACATAACAACAAAAGACGAAATGGAAGCTCAGAAATCCGGCAAGGTATGGGGACTTTTTGCAGAGGCAGATATAGCATATGACTTTGACAGGGATGCTTTGAAGGTTCCAAGCCTTTCGGAAATGACAGGAAAGGCTATTGACCTGCTTTCAGAGGATAAGGACGGATTCTTCCTTATGGTTGAAGGAAGCAAGGTTGACTGGGCATCCCATGCCAATGAGCCAGTAGGAGTAATAAGTGAAGTGCTCTCATTTGACAAGGCTGTTAAGGTAGCCCTTGATTTTGCCAAAGAGAATAAGGATACACTTGTCATAATAACAGCAGACCATGGCAACGGCGGGATGAGCATCGGAAGTGCAGCTACCAACAAGGGTTATGATGAAACACCCTACGCTGCAGTGTTTGACCCTCTCAAGAAAGCTAAGCTGACAGAAGTAGGGGCAGAAAAGATGCTTGATGCAGATAAAACCAATATAGTTGAAGTTGCTCAGAAATATTTGGGGATAGATGACCTAACCGAGGAAGAAATAGCAGCAATAAAGGCAGCTAAAGTTCCGGCGGAAGCTTTCGGATTAGCTATGAGCAAGCGTTCCAAAATAGGATGGACCACCACAGGCCATGAAGGTGAGGATGTAATACTTGGTATTTACACCCCTGACAACAAGGAGAGACTTACAGGCTTAGTACAGAATACTGATTTGGCTGGCTATATGGCAGCGTCTATGGGATTTGATATGGAGGAATTAAATAAGGCTCTTATAGTAAACGCAGCAAAGGCTTTTGAAGCCAAGGGAGCGAAGGTCGTACTCAATAAGGATCTGGCGCCGAATCTGGAGCTGACAGTTACAAAGGGCAATGATAAGCTGATATTCTATGTAAACAAGAATGTTGTATTGCACAATGGTGTTATTAAGAAGATGCCGGGGGTTGCAATACATAATGGGATTGACTTCTATGTTCCGCAATATGGTATAGATATTATAAAATAATCCAGAGGTATAGACATAAAGCCGACCTTGCTGAATGTGGGGTCGGCTTTAATTTTTGTGAGTATATGTGAAACTTTAAGTCAAGAATTTTCGTCTAAAGGACAGGAATACATTGGGGGTAGTGGAATATCTGTAAATTCTAAGGATATTATTTACTGATTTTAAACAAAATGTAATATTACATATCGGTTACTTTGCTGAAAGTGAAAGCATAGTTTGGTAAAATAGACATATATATGTTTCGCGGGGATAGGGGGGGCCAATGGATAAGTACGATTACCTTAGACAAATCAGCATATTCTCTGAGCTTAAGGAGGAGTTCCTGGAAAAGATCCATAATATATCATCACCCCGTAAATATGGCAAGGGCAGGATAATAATTATGGAGGGGGAACCGGGAGAGGCCTTCTTCTATGTAAAGTCCGGTCTCATTAAGATATCGAAGCTTTCAAGCGATGGACGCGAGCACATACTTCACATACTTAATGAGGGCCACATTTTCGCAGAGGTGACACTATTCAGCAAGACAGTATATCCGGCTACTGCAGAGGTCCTTGAGGAAGCAGAGATAGGCATGATCAAGAACGAGGAGCTGGAAAAGGTCCTGATGCAAAACCCTGAGCTGGCTTTGCAGCTAATAAAGTATCTCAATAAAAGGTTGGTAGAGGCTCATATGAAGATTAGAAACCTTGCACTCTACGATACATATGGAAGGACAGCCCAAGCGCTGTTAAAGCTTGCCGAGGACTATGGCAAGAAAAGCAGCAAAGGCATTGAGCTTGACCTTAATATATCAAGGCAAGAGCTCGCCAATATCGTAGGTACTACAAGGGAAACGGTTATAAGGGCACTAACGACTTTCAAGAAAGAGCATTCCATAGATATCGACAAGAACACTATTACAATAACTGACTTAGAAAAGGTCAAGGAATGGTTTAGGTAATGAAAATAGAAAGGAGAGCTGGTAAAACAAACTCAATAACAATCAAGGAAACATTTACGCGGAATTTGAATAAAAATTTAAGATGTTTTTCGCGAAATATCTAACCAGTGAATGAGGTAGAAATTATGAGAAGAATGAATGTGAAGGACAAGGTTTTTACAAAGTTTTTAGCATTACTGATTATAGCTTCCATGGTATTTCCGGGAGCAGTTTACTCACAGGGAGCAGTCAAACTGATAGAAAATGGGCAGAACATAGGCCCAGGTACATATTACAGAAACATGAACTACATCACACCCAACGGCAAATTCATGGTCAATATGGTAGAGTGCAGGTTAGATGCCGAGTATCTCAAGATAGAGGCCATGGACGGGGGAGACACTATAGTCAACAAGCCCGTGACATATCAGGCTTTGCAGAAATCTGACAAGGATAGAAGAGTTATAAGTGCTGTTAATGGCGACTTCTTTGATATGACTTTAATAAAAGGCCTTACCTACGGCACCAGTATAATAAAAGGCGAAATTAAGACAGCGATTAAGACTTCCACAGTACTAGGGATTACTGATAAGGGGGACTGCTTTATAGATACCCTGAGCATGGAAGGTGCTGTTGCATATAAGGATGTACAGGTTCCGATAACTGCAGTGAACAGATTGCGATGGGTGGATCAGGCCCTGCTTTACACTCCATCCTTTGGTAAGACAACGCTGAATACAACAACCGGAACTGATATTGTAGTAAGAGGCGTAGAGCTGCCTCTGAAAGCCAACAAGGTTTACTCGGGAGTTATAGAAAAAATAGTGCCAAACACTAAGAATACTGAAATACCTGTAGATGGAGTAGTTATTTCACTGCATGGCAAAGCCTTGGAGCCACTGGCGGGGGCCGTTGCAGGGGAGGGAATAAGCTTCTATGTAAATCTGGACAAACAGAATTTGGATTATGCAGTGGCAGGCTCCCCTAGACTTCTTGAAGATGGGCTTCTCTCTACAGAATTAGAAACAAGGAAGGATGCGCAGCAAAGGAATCCACGAACAGCAGTAGGCATAAAGGACAATAAGCTTTATATGGTAACAGTTGATGGGAGGCAGCCTGGATACAGCGATGGTATGAATCTGTACGAAATGGCGGAATTCCTCCTGGGCCAGGGTGTAAAAGATGCAATAAACCTTGATGGCGGCGGATCAACAACTATGGCTGTCAGAAAACAAGGTGATGCTGGTGTGAAACTGGTAAACTCACCTTCCGATGGAAGGGAAAGATATGTAGGAAATTCCATACAGCTAGTATCGGAAGCACCAATATCCCAACCTTCGGTGATAAGGTTCATTGATACCAGTGTCAAGGTATTCAGGAACAGCACCTTCAAACCAAACTTTTATGTAATGGATAAGTATTATAACCTGTTGACTCCAGATATTAGCAAGGTAAAGTACGGAGCTGACGGAAAGACGGCAAAGATTGCAAAAGATGGCGCTTATACCGCTGGAAGCAAGGCGGCCAAGAGCTACATAGATGTGGTATATGGAGATGCAAAAGCTAGAATGCCTGTTGAAATTGTGGATAAAGTAGGTTCACTTGTTGTGGCAAATGAATTTGTACATCTTGATACTGGAGAAAAGGTACAGATGCAAGTCAAAGCCTTTGATGAAAATGGTGCAAGTGTAGTAATAAGCCCATCGGCTGTCAAATGGACTGTAGCCGGGGGGATAGGAACAGTGGACGCCAAAGGAATGTTCACAGCCGGTAAGAAAAACGGATCAGGCAAAATAAGTGCAGCAATAGGAACTGTTACAGGGTCAGTAGGGGCAAAAACAGGCAAGACTCCTATAATAGTAGCTGACTTCGGTACCTTGAACAATGTAGAGGCAAAATTTATAAGAAGCACTGCAGCAGTTAGTCATAATCAAAAGGATGAACCGGTTAAGTCAGGAAAGATATCCTTGAAGCTAGACTACAACTTAGAAAATACTGCAGGCACTTCAGCTGCATATGTATCCTTTAAGGAGCCGGTAAAAATCATAGGCAAGCCTATAGAGCTTGGTGCTTGGGTGTATGGTGATGGAAAAAGCCATTGGCTTAGAGGAAGCTATATTAACTCCGCGGGCGAGAAAAAAGTGCTAAACTTCACTGAGTCCGGGGGGCTGGATTGGCAAGGATGGAAGTACGTATATGCTGATATTCCGAAGGGTGAGAAGTATCCAATAGCACTTGAACAGCTGTATCTGGCTGAGACGGAACAGACTAGAAAGAATGTGGGCAGCATATATTTTGACGATGTAATGGTTGTATACAAACCTGACAAGGATTATTATGATCCAGTGATAGTATCTATACTGCCTGAAAGCACTGAAGGACTTGAGGTGCCAACTCAGGAGATAGGTGTGATTGCAGCTGACAGAGGAATAGGCATCGACCCTGAGTCCATAAAGCTTTATATAAATGATACTGTTGTAAAAGCAAAGTTTGATGCTGTTACTGGAAAGATAAGCTACATTCCCGCCGAACCGCTGACCAGCGGCGAATATAAGGTGAGAGTCACATTGAAGGATAAAGTAGGACACCAGTTGAACCCTGAATACAGCTATACCTTCAAAGCGGAGTAAAAGACTATAGGGACATAAGTGAATATAGATAAAGAATAATGCATATCGACTCGCACAGTATAATGCTTTGGACAGAACTAGAGCTTGATGCTTGTAAAACCCTAACGCACATAAACCCAACATCCTGTTGGTATGTGCTAGATTTACATCACGTAAATCTTACGGGTTTTCCTGCGCATCTTCACTCAGTTCTGTTACCCAAAGCATTATAAAGTGCTCGCTGATATGCATTACTCTTTATTAGCCACTTATGCCTCTTTTTAATTACTTCTTCACTATTGCCTCTAACCTGTTTATTTTAATCCCCTTCTTAATAAACTTCTCTTCATACTCAGTGGTAATATTCTCAGGATAATTTCCACTGAGCAGGTCATAGGTCAAGTCAAGGATTTCATAGCCGGACTCCTTGAACTCATTTACAGAGAAATCAAAAAGCTCTCTGCTGTCAGTCTTGAATTCTATTCTGCCTCCATCTTTCAGCAAGGTCTTGTACTTTTCCAGGAGAAGCCTGTGAGTAAGCCTCCTCTTAGAATGTCTTAACTTTGGCCAGGGGTCACAGAAGTTTATATAGAAGGTATTCACCTCTCCTATCTCAAAAGCATCTTCAAGATTTAATATGTTATAAGGCATCAGTATCACATTATCAAGCTCATTCTTAAGTACCTTTTCCAAGCCTGAAAGAATTATCTCGTGCCTTAGATCAATACCTATAAAATTAACATCTTTGTGAAGCAGTCCCTTGGTAGTTATGAATTTCCCCCTGCCCATTCCCAGTTCCACATGCATTGACGCATCTAGCTTATCGTCTCTTTTCTTAGCAAAATGTTCCTTCCATTTACCCTTAAAATCCTGAGGTTTAAAAACAACTATATCTTCATACTGCTTAATCGTATCAAGTGCTCTTGGATTATTTCTTATTCTCATAAATCATTTCCACCTGCCTGTTATTATTATGTACATTTAATTTATATTACAATTATTATTCATGATTCGAGCATTGTCAACGGAGTATAGAGGGAAAACGACAGAAATACATATAAAAAGCTATCACAATACAATATATTACATAAAAGTAATGACGAGTAAAATATACAAATAAATTCAAATAAAGCATGGACAAATAGTTATTTTAATACAATAGTTTAAGTATAAATAATAATGGAGGTGTTATGATGAAAAAACTATCATTGTCCACTAAAATTTTAATTGGTCTTATTCTTGGTATTATCGTTGGGCTTACTCTTCAAGGTTCGGTTGACTTTGTTAATACTTGGATCAAACCCTTCGGTACGGTTTTTCTGAATGCTATTAAAATGGTCACTCCCCCGTTAGTACTGGCCTCAATCATCCTGGGAACGGCATCCATGGGTGACCCTAAAACCCTGGGGCGAGTTGGCGGCAAAACTATGCTGTTCTATCTTTTTAGCGCTACATTGGCCACTATTGTTGGTTTGGTTGTAGCCCATATCGTGAACCCCGGTCTTGGTTTG
Source organism: Clostridia bacterium (assembly GCA_035628995.1). Classification (NCBI taxonomy): domain Bacteria; kingdom Bacillati; phylum Bacillota; class Clostridia; species Clostridia bacterium. Next base: position 60,001 of record DASPIR010000002.1, read on the forward strand.
ACCATTCCCGTGGGTACTACGTATACTGCAAAGGAACCGGTTAGCATGGTCCAAACCCTTCTTAACATGATTCCGACCAACCCTTTCGCCTCTTTGGCTAACGGAGACATGCTGCAGATAATCGTTTTTGCACTGCTTGTTGGCTGCGGCATAACTGTAGGCGGAGAAAAAACGAGACTTGTTAAGGATATCTGCGAGGCCTTTAATGAGGTTATGTTCAAAATCGTTGGTTTCATAATGTATCTTGCTCCGTTCTTTATTTTCTGTTTGATCGTTCCTGTGTGTGCGACGAACGGTCCCAAAATTCTACTTCCACTGTTAAAGGTTGTTTTAGCCGTCTTCTTTGCCTGCGCTATTTATGGTCTAGTATTTTATGGCGCATATGTCAAATACCTTGGTCACTTTGGCTGGAGGAAATGGTTGAAGGGTTTTGCTCCTGCAATGTTGGTTGCTTTCTCTACTTCCAGCAGCAACGCGACCCTGCCGGTTTCCCTGAAGTGTACCCAGGAAAACCTTGGTGTCAGCAAAGAAGTCAGCAGCTTCTGCCTCTGCGTAGGCGCTACTGTTAACATGGACGGAACAGCTATCTATCAGGGAATTTGTGCTCTGTTTATCGCTCAGATTTATGGTATCGACCTTTCCATAGCACAGCAGGCCACTGTTGTCTTTACCGCTGTGCTGGCATCTATTGGTACTGCCGGCGTTCCCGGTGCCGGATTGATCATGCTGACCATGGTTATGCAGTCGGTTGGGCTGCCCATGGAAGGCCTTGCTCTGATTGCCGGTATTGACCGTGTACTCGATATGATCAGAACGACTGTCAACGTCATGGGTGACGCTGTTTGTGCCGTTATTGTCCAAGATGGAGAAAACAAACGAATTGTCAAAGAAGCAAAGAGTGTTGTTGCATAGTAAATATCGCTCCGGTTTGGAGTGCGAATAAGTAAAAAAAGCGGCGAAAGCCGCTTTTTTTATCTTCCAATGAAGGTTTGAGTGTAGATGTTGCTTCCATTGCCTTTGGGAGCTATACCGACTCCAAGATCTGTGAAGTTGGGATTTAATATATTCTTCTTATGGCCTTCTGAGTTCATCCATGCCTGAAAGGCTGCATCAGCGCTCTGATTCATAGCGATGTTCTCTCCTGCATACATATAGCTTACATTATTGGCTTTCAGCATATCAAAAGGCGAGCCGTAAGTTGGAGACTGGTGACTGAAGTAATTTTTATTAACCATATCTTGTGATTTCATCCTAGCCAATTTTGTACAATCTGCGTTAGAAGCCAGCGGTTTAGCACCTGTCTTTGCTCTTTCCGCATTAACCAGCTGAAGTATCCTTGATTCATCAGAAGACATTGTGCCTGATCCGGCTGCTGTAGTCCCTGCTCCGGTAGTCCCTGCTCCGGTAGTCCCTGCTCCAGTCGTGCCTCCCCCAGTAGTAGTCCGTGGTGTGGGAGCGGGAGTTACAGTTCCTGTGCCTGTTGTCATATTTGTGTTAGTTGCTGTGCCAGCGCCAGCGCCAGCGGGTTTTGCACTTGCCGCAGGTATGCATCCGATTTTACCACTATCGGGCATTTTTATAACATACCAGCCATCGAGCTTTCCAAGAGCCCTGATTTTTTGATCGGAAGTGACTTTTCCTATGGATGAGTAATTTGTTCCCGCACCGGTTCTTACATTACAACTGCCACCATTAATTGTGAGATTGCTGAAGTCTACCATCTCATAAGTAGCTGATATCATATTGTCACCTGTAGTATTCCCTGTTCTGCCGACTACATTGTTTGGAACGACAGGGGTGTTTGGTGCCACTTGGTTATTGGGGTCTGTCTGGATGTACCTTCTTGCAGGCTGATAGGTACAGCCACTGAGTATAGAAATGAGCATAAGCATTATAACCATTGCGGAGATAAGAATCTTGAATTTTTTCATTAACTATTTCCCTCCTTAGAAATTATGTTCTGTTATTATTGACAAATTTAAATGCATATTTATATTTTGATAATAAAGACAAAAAATTATTGACACTTATCCTGCCAATTTTTACAGAATGACTATAAAGGAAGGAAGAAAAGAAAAAGTATAGAATTAATTATATAGCGGTTTTGAACTTTTTTTAAAACAGGGGGAGAGATGTGTGAGTATTCTTTTACAAGCTTTATTTATATTTATCGCAAGAATCATAGACGTTTCTATAGGTACCATGAGAACTATACTGCTGGTTAAAGGACATAGAAGGATTGCATCTGTACTTGGATTTTTTGAGGTGATGATTTATCTTATAGTATTGGGAAAGGTAGTAGGAAATATTAACAAGCCGGTACTCATAATCGCTTACTGTCTCGGCTATGCTACAGGAAATATAATCGGAAGCAAGATAGAAGAGAAGCTGTCCATAGGACGATTGGTTGCCCAGGTAATAGTAAAGGAAATGTTGGAGGAGCTAGTTCAGAGTCTAAGAGATGCAGGTTTTGGGGTTACTATTTTCGAAGGTGAGGGCAAGGAAGGAAAAAGCTACATGTTGAATATAATATTGGACAGAAAGAAGATAAGAAAACTTTATGAAATAATTGACGGCTGTGATTGCGGTGCTTTTATAACCACAATGGATGTCAGGTCATCCTTGGGAGGGTATTTTCAGCCTAAGAAGATGTAGTATCTTCTTCAGAGAGTGTTTTATCTTTTTTTAGCCATTGCAGCTCTGAAATGAGCATTGCTGCTACTATGAACATACCGCCGATGATTCCCTTGACGCCGATCACCTCTCCTAATACAAGGAAGGAGGTCAGAGCTCCGAACACCGGTTCCATTGTAAAGATTAGCGCAATATGTGCTGCCGGAGTGAACTTTTGTGTAGTAGTCTGCATCCAGAAGGCAAAGGCTGTACAAAGCACCGCCGAGAACATCAAGGACCAGAAGCTGGGCGTTGACATCCCTGCAGGGAAGGGCTCAAATATAACAGCGAAAATCATTCCGAATACCGATACGAAGAACAGCTGTATAATAGCAAGAAGTGTAGTATCATATTTTTGAACATAGGTTCCTGTGAATAAAAGCTGCCAGGCATAGCATACAGAGCATAATATGGTCAGGAAATCTCCAAGGTTGAAATTGAAATCACTGCCGTTATAGGACAGCAGAAATAGGCCCATAGTAGCTGTGAGTACGCTTATTATTGTCTTTAATTTCAATTTTGCTTTAAGGTAAAATATTGAGAATATAGGCACAACAAGTACTGCAAGACCGGAGAAAAAGCTGGATTTTGAGGCGGTGGTATACTGTATGCCTACAGTCTGAAGAGCATAGGTTGCAAAAAGCAGTGAGGACAGTACTAACGCCGGTTTTACCAAGTCCATACTCAAATCTTTGAGCTTCTTATGAAAAAGAATTGCCAGCAGTATGCTTGCTACAGCAAACCTGAATCCGATATGATAGTATGGTGTCATGGTTAGAAGAGCTATTTTGGTTGCAGGAAAGCCTGCTCCCCAGAATATAGTAACAAGCAGCAGAGCAAGGTCTGCCTTTGTAGATTTTTTCATTTATATGTCTCCCGTATAAGTATTTGAAAGCATTCATAGAATTAATTGTACAGTATGCAATGCTAAATATCAACTTGAGTATACTTTTATGTTGACACAATAATACTATGATTATATAATAAATCTAACTAAATTTTTAATGGTAATGATGGGGATAAGTAATTTGTGGATGCTTATGTGCAGCTCTGGAACAACAGACTGTGCAGCGAGAGAGTCGGCGGAAGGTGCAAGCCGGCAGCATAAGCTTATGAAATACACCTCTGAACTGCGGGCTGAAAGATATCGAGTAGGTCTTGCCGGAAGCTTCCTCCGTTATAAAGGGAAGGGAATATGTAAGTATTCTAAAGAGGGTTTTGCAGATTGTGCTTTAATGCAAGACCAATTAGGGTGGTACCGCGAGCCATTCGTCCCTTTGTGGATGAATGGCTTTTTTGATTTCTATAATATTAATATAGGAGGTAATAACATGAATAGCACTAATGTATTTGACATCCTGAAGGAAAGAGGCTTTATAGAACAAGTAACCCATGAGGAAGAGGTAAGGGAGCTCCTTGGTAAGGAGCAGGTCACTTTTTATATAGGCTACGACCCAACTGCTGACAGTCTTACTGCAGGGCATTTCCTGACAGTAATGGCGATGGCCCACATGCAGAGAGCCGGACATAGGCCTATAGCTCTGATAGGGGGCGGTACGACAATGGTAGGAGATCCTACAGACAAGACAGATATGAGAAAAATGCTGAGCCGTGAGGACATAATTCACAATGGTGAAAGATTCAAGAAACAGTTTGAAAGGCTCATAGACTTCAATGACAATAAAGCCATTATGGACGATAATGCCAATTGGCTGCTGGAGCTCAATTATGTCAACTTTCTCAGGGAAGTAGGAGTGTATTTCTCGGTAAATAAAATGTTGGCCGCAGATTGTTATAAGAGCAGAATGGAGAAAGGGCTGACCTTTCTGGAGTTCAACTACATGCTGATGCAAGGTTATGATTTTCTTGAGCTATACAGGAGATACGGCTGCAGGCTGCAGATGGGGGGCAATGACCAGTGGTCCAACATATTGGCCGGTGCAGACCTCATAAGAAGAGCAGAGGGAGTGGAAGCTTACGGTGTGACCTTTGCACTGCTCACTACCAGCGAAGGCAAGAAGATGGGCAAGACACAGGCTGGCGCAGTATGGCTTGACCCGGAGAAGACCAGCCCCTACGATTTCTACCAGTACTGGAGAAACGTCGACGATGCTGATGTTGAGAAATGTCTTGCACTTTTGACCTTCCTGCCTATGGATGAGGTAAGAAGGCTGGGCAGCCTGCCGGGTGAGAAGATAAACGAAGCGAAGAAAGCTCTGGCTTTTGAAGTGACAAAGATAGTACACGGAGAAGAAGAGGCAGTGAAAGCTCACAACGCCACTGAGGCACTGTTTGGCGGAGGCGGGGATTCCGAATCCATACCTACCACTGAAATGCCAAAGGAGCAGTTGGATAAAGGCATCAATATCATTGACCTTCTGGTTATGACCGGCCTCGCACCTTCCAAAGGAGAGGCTAGAAGGCTTATAGCCCAGGGAGGAGTGCTGGTGGAGGATGCCAAGGTGGATAGCATAGACTTTGCTGTAAGTACTGCCGGCCTCAAGGATGGAAAGCTTATCATAAAGAAGGGCAAGAAGACATATCACAGAATAAAGATAGAAGAATAAAAATACGGCTGGTGAAGACCAGCCGTATTTTTAAAGTCTTATTGATTGTGATGAAGTTCCTTATCTATAACATAAAAACTGCCCCTTACTATAGAGTTGATTCTCTTCTGCATGTTCTTTATTTCAATAACGGTTTCCGGATATGCAGCCTTGGAAATACCGATCTCGCCTTCTCCCTTGGTTTCAAGAATCTGTTGGAGTCTTTTCCTATATTCGTCCAGCATCCTTATTCCTCCAAGTATATCCTCATATTTCCTTAAATACTGATTGTATTCAGTGCTGTTTACATATTCAGCATCAGATGTGTTGAGTTCAAATAACTCGATTTGCCGCTTCACTTTGTTGACTTCAGTCAACATAACCTTATATTTTTCAAGGAGCTGCTCGAACTCGTTCTTAATCGCCACACGGTCAAAGCCTGAGACAGTGATATAGGTCTTTTTCTCTGATTTGTTGCCTATCACTCCCGCTACAACTTGGATTTCAGCAGTTATAGTACCTCCGATTACTTTCCCATGTATAGAATCCATAATTACATTTTTGGCTTTGAGATTACTGTCAAGTGCATAAAAGCCAACATTTATATCTTCTCCTGCTGTAATTCTACACGCATTGCAGTATTTTACAAAAACGCTCTTCTTAGCTTCTATAACTGATATGTTTTTGCCAAAGATACCACCCTTGATGTATATACTGCCTTCTTTGGAAATCAGCTTGTCAACTACTCCCAAGCCCATATTGCCCTGTATAGAGATGTCATTCTTAGCTATTACTGAGAATCCATCCTTTATAGTGCCTTTAACTGTTACATATCCGTCAAAGGTTATATTGCCAGTCTCATAGCCAACGTCTTCAGCTATAATAAGGTGATTATCCACCCTTATTTTGTCTCCCTCGATTATCACAGCACCATCTATTGCAGCTCTAAGTACAGTTTTTCCGTTCTCCTCAAGCTCTTCAACAGTTTTTCTATCATATTTGAGCTTGAAGTCAATTCCCCTTCGGGCTGGTAACATCTTGTTGTTGACAGTCCTGCCGAGTTTCCCCTCGGTAGGGGGTATTTTCTCTCCGAGCCAGTCTCCTTTTTTGACATTGTCAATAAGGTTAAGCTCATAGTGATTAACCGATCCATCATCTTTCACTATTGGCTTCTTTTCTTGGATTTCATAGTATTTGATTATAGCATCCTTGCCATCTTTGGGTTTGACCCCTTTTGCGATTATTATCTCTTTTTGTACGGTAATTGGTTTTTGGAAGAGTTCATCCAAGCCTTCGCTTACCTCTACTTTATTAAGTGCAGAGATTATTTCTGAGGAAATTGGTATTTTATTATCTGCAAATTCTTTTGCAGTGATATTAAGCTTTATTTTTGCTTCCATCTCATCAACGGAAATTATTACTTCCACCCTAGGCTTTATATTTCCTATAAAAATCCTGAGCCCTGATGAATTGTCCAATGCATTTTTCAGGTTGGCAAAACTATGGAGTTGTATTGTGGGCATATCTAATAGAAGGTTATTAAACTCACGGATTTCATATCCTGCGCGGTGAACAGAAATGTACAAGCTATCGCTATCACTTATAAGCGAAAAATACTCGTTTTGATACAATTCCACACAATCACCTCCAATTATAGATAATAATACAATTTTATCACAGTCGAAGTAGAATTCACAAGATTTTTCGACTTAATATACTGACTGTTCCGAATAGTCATTAAACTCGATAAAACATAATTATGTAAGAGATGACAGAAACATGATTGAATTAATATGCTATAAACTGCAATAATAGTATTAAACTCCATATTAATAGATATTCTAAGACTGAATCAGTTATTTAGGCATGTAATTCTTCTTTATAGAAATTGACTTTCTTTAACAGATATTACATAATCTATATAATGCTATTAAATTATTTTGAAGGTGATATATTGGAAAAAAATCTGGATACATATATTAGAAGGCTTATTGAGCTTGACTCAAAGGCTGTGGCGATGATGGGCGAGAGGGATGCTGAGCTTGCGGAGCAGGAGGCACGCAGCAGGAGTGAGCTGAAGAGCATTGATGCTGTCCTGGAAAAAGCGGCAGTATTGGCAAAGCAGAAGCATGATGAAATAATTGAGGATGCTAAGCTGAAAGCTAAGGAAATGGATGAGGCAGCAAAATTAAAGATTAATGAGCTTCAAACCGCTGCTTTAAGCTTAAAAGAGGTCGCAGCCAAAGCTATTTGGAAGCAACTCCTTGATATTGAGAGGTAGTATTTATGGATAATGTCACCAGATTTGCTGCTGTGAATGCCAAGATAAAGACAATGGAAGGTCAATTCCTTAAGGATGAAGATTATGCAAGCTTGCTCAAGTTGGAATCATCAACAGAGGTGGCAAGATATCTTAAGGAAAAGTCTGCCTACTCTGAAGTGCTGGCAAGTGTGGCTGCGGAAGATGTCCATAGGGGAATGCTTGAAAATCTTATCAAGCAGAACATGGTTAAGAGTATAGACAAGATAATTCATTATTTTACTGGCGATTATAAAGATTTCATCAAGACACTTTATGCCAAATATGAGATAGAGGAGTTAAAGGCAATAGCCAGAGCTGTGTATAACGGCCAGGATGCGGGAGATTTTAAAAGCAGCACCTTCATAGGAAAGTACAGTAAGCTTGATACGAACAAGGTTTTCGAAGCAAAACATGTAAGAGATATAATAGCTGCTCTTGAAGGTTCTGAGTTCTATAAGTTCCTGGAACCTTTAGTGGATGGGAATTTTACTGAGAATTTATTCAGATTTGAAATGGTTCTCGATATGTCATACTACACCATTTTGCAGAGGGAATGGAGCAAGCTTTCCAAGAGGGATATGGAAATACTGCAGCATGCGCAGGGAATTATTGCTGACCTCCTGAATATACAGTGGGTATATAGGGGTAAGAAGTTTTACAAACTTAGCCCAGAAGAGCTTCTGAACTATACGATTAATATTAATTATAGATTAGATTTCAATTTGTTGAAATCACTATGCTATGCACAGAACCTTGAGGAATTCTTCCGGCTTGTGAAAACCACCAAGTACAGCTTCATGTTCAAGGAGGATGAAACCACTGATATATATATGGAGAGAAGAATGGAACGTCATATATATTTTGAGCTTAAAGCTTTGGTGAGGAACTATAACCTTTCTATTATAAGCGCCTTTGCATTCATAATATTTCTGGAGTACGAGGTAAAGGACATAATCTCCATAGTAGAAGCCATAAGATATAAAATACCGGCAGAAGAGGCGCATAAATATATTGTAAGAAAGCTCTAAGAGGAGGCGATATGTATTGGCTGTAGAAAGAATGAAAATAGTGAGTATTATTGGAAAGCTTTCGGATTTGGACAAGATTTCGCGCCTGATAGTGATGAGCGGCAGCACCCATGTAATGAATGCTCTATCTGAGTTGAATTCCAACAACATAAATCTCTCGGCTTCACAGGAGCATATGCAGGCTTTGCAGGAATTGGCTCACCTTGGGCCATATATAGTGAGGAGAGATTTATCAAAGGATGAGATAATGATAAAGGCTTTCCAGGAACTGTTCAGTCTGAAGCTTGAGATTTGTGAGAAATATTTAAGTATTGGCGACGAGTATGAAAATATTACTTCAGACTTGAGGAAGGTACACGAGGGTGTCAGCAATATCTCTGGAGGCATAGGAGAAAAGACAGCTAATATTGAAAGGCTGCAGCGTTACCTGGAAAATGTGGGGTATCTTAGGAATACCAGTTTGAAGATAGAAGAGTTAAAAAACATGAGATTCATAAGGTTCAGGCTGCTTATGCTATCTAATGATAATTTTAAGAAGCTTGAACTCAACATCGAAAATGTACCTTCTGTGGTATTTCGTGTTGCCGCTATAGATAGAAATATAGTAATAGCTGCATTAACTCCCGAGGATCTTGGGGAGGAAGCTGAGAGAATATTTGCATCCCTGAATTATAAGGAGCTTGAGCTGCCTGATGGATACAACGGAAATGCACTGGATATCACAAAGCGGCTGCAAAGGGAAATCGATAAGGAAAGAAGCTTGGTAGATGAGCTAAAAGCATCTGTTTTAGAGCTCAGAGAAAAATACAAGGACGATGTAGTCAAAGCTTATACACTGCTGGAGTTGGAGAAAAAGGCAGAAAAGGTAAAGCAGGATGCTGCACTAGGGCATAACATGTTTTTCATTTTTGGATTTGTGCCCGACAGTGAATTAGATGGTATCAGCAATAAAATTCAGCAGAACTTCAGTGACAGCATTGTACTGATGGCTGATAATGTTGAAGATCGAAGGCATGGTCATGCACCTCCGACAAAAATAAAGAACAATATATTGGTTAGACCTTTTGAAACGCTGATAAGCATGTATGGTACTCCCAGCTACGGGGAAAAGGATCCTACGCCCTTTTTTGCAATTTCATATATGCTGCTCTTTGGGGCAATGTTTGGTGATTTGGGGCAGGGGTTGATAATCCTATTGGGCGGTCTATTCATGAGCTATAAAATGAAGAACAAAAGCTTTGGAGGGATACTGGCAAGGCTTGGAGCCAGCTCTATGCTCTTCGGAGCATTATATGGAAGCATATTTGGCTCAGAAGAACTTATAGAACCGCTGCTTATAAGACCTATGGCTAATATTAATACGATGCTTATTGCCGCTATTGTGCTGGGAATGATATTAATAACAATTAGTTACATATACAGTCTATTGAATCATTATAGCTCCAGAAACGTGGAAGAGGGGTTGTTTGGTCGGGAAGGGCTGGTGGGTTTCCTGTTTTTCCTGACGCTGGTTTATACTGTATGGGGGAAGGCTACAAGCCATTTGGCTGTCTCTATAGGCCTGCCCATAGGGATAATGGCTGCACTGCTGGTTGTAATGGTGTTTAAGCAGCCCTTGGCGGGTCTGCTTACAGGACATAAACTATATGAGGAGTCTCCCGGAGATTATTATATAGAAGCAGGGTTCGGAGTAATAGAGACGGTACTTTCGGTTGCATCCAACATAATATCCTTCATAAGGGTGGGTGCTTTTGCTCTTAACCATGTGGGATTGTATGTTGCCTTTGCTACGATGGCTGAGATGCTGAACTCCAAAGTGGGAGGAATTATAGTTCTTGTTATTGGCAATATTATCATTATAGGGCTGGAGGGACTAATTGTATTTATACAAAGCCTTAGGCTTGAATATTATGAGCTTTTCAGCAAGTATTATTCGGGCTATGGAGTCGAGTATAGGCCAATAGGCTTGTTTAATGAAGCAAATACAGATGGGTAGTAGGGAAGGTTGCCCTCGTCGTTCCGCTGTAGGGGCGGCCAGTGGTCGTGCATTATGGTTAAATTCAAATGCAAAATGATTAAAGTTAGGAGGCATTGAAATGTATACAATATTGGAACTTGCCATTGGGATAGTGCTATTCACGATAGGACTAGGGGTTATACTGTATCGGTCAAAAGGGAATATGCAGGGGAAGAAAGTCAGAAATATGCTCAGGATCAGCTTGGTTTCCTATATGTTTCTCATAGCTTTATTTCTCTTCGTACTTACTCCTAGTATAGTGAACGCCGCACAGGGAGACAGCTCCAATGCCGGATTGGGCTTTTTAGCTGCAGGGCTGTCAACAGGACTTGCTACTATTGGTGCTGGCTATGCAGTTGGCGCAGTAGGTTCTTCAGCTTTGGGTGCAGTATCGGAAAATCCGAGGATACTGGGTAAAACATTGATATTTGTAGGCTTGGCTGAAGGTATAGCTATATATGGGCTTATAATATCAATAATCATACTAGGACAATTGTGAAGGAGAACAATCATGAAGTTTTTCCTTATCAGTGACAATGTCGATACCCTGACCGGAATGAGGCTTGCGGGAATAAAGGGTGTATTGGTCCATGAAAGAGGCGAGATACTGGATGCTATTGAGGGTGCCTGCAGCAACAAGGATATTGGCATACTTCTAGTGACGGAGCTGCTGTCAGAAAGGGTTGCAGAGGAGCTTAAGGCGGTGAGGCTGGATAAGACCAAACCTATAGTCACAATTATACCTGACAGGCATGGGGAAAGACGCGAGAGCGATTATATAACTAACTACATTAAAGAGTCCATAGGGCTGAAGATATGAGGTGACGAGCCATGGCAGTATCAGTTGAAGATAAAATTGAGCTTTTCAGTAAGATGATATTCAAGGATATAGAAGAACTTTCCTCTGACAAGAGGCTTAAAGCAGTAGAAAGCTTTGAAAAGGAAAAAAACAGACTTTTAGAGGAAGCGGAAGCTAAAAAGAGAGTCATTCTTGAAGAGGCGGAGAAAAGGGCGGAGAAGGATAAAAAGCAGCTTATCGCAAAGGCAAAGTCTCAGGTTTATCACCAATTGCTTGATAAAAGACAGCAATTGATTAGTGAAATAACCGAGCTTTTAGTTCAGGAAGCCAAGAGCTTTGTCTCAGAAGAAGACTACAAGGGTTATCTGTCCAGAAGCTTTATCAAGGCTGCAACTGCCTTTGAAAAGTCGGACTCGTTGCAGCTTTATTTTACAAAGAGAGACTTGGAAGTCTTAAAGGAGTTCATCAACCAGCAGATATCCTCAGGTGAATTGAAGGGCAGATGCATGTTGCAGGAAGCGGGACAGAGCATAATAGGAGGCTTCTACGCAGAGGATGATAAGCGGGAAATACAGGTGGACTACACCTTGAAATCCTTGATTGAAGAAAATCGTGAGCTGATTGGGAGCAGTGTATCCCTCAGGCTTGATGAGGTGCAGGACAATGGAAAATAAAAGTGGAAGTATTGTATACATAAATGGTCCGGTAGTCAGGGTAATGGGTGCTGAGAACCTGAAAATGAGGGAAATGGTGCTGGTGGGGCGAAAACAGCTTATCGGAGAGGTGATTTCTGTTGATAAGGAAACTGCAACCATCCAGGTATATGAAGAGACCACAGGCCTTATAAGGGGAGAAGGGATCATCTCCACCGGGAGGGCTCTTTCTGTAAAGCTGGGTCCTGGTATAATAAAAAACATATTTGATGGAATTGAGCGTCCGCTGCAAAGAATGTACGAGACGGGTACAGCATTTATCCCTGAAGGTGTAGGACTGGTTTCGATAGATGAAGAAAAACTGTGGGATGTAGAAATACTCGTGAAGACAGGAGATTTATTGGAAGCAGGGAGCATATATGCCAGGGTGCAGGAAACAACGCTTATAGAACATAGACTTATGGTTCCCCCTAATATAGGAGGTAAAGTAGTTTTTGTAGAAAAGAACGGCAGCTACAACATCGAGCAGGTGCTTGTAAAGCTGGATACTGAGCAGGGACCTTATGAGCTGAAGATGTATCAGATGTGGCCTGTCAGAGAGTCACGACCTGTCAGCCACAGAAATCCTATATCCAAACCACTAGTTACGGGGCAAAGGGTCATAGATTCTTTCTTCCCCTTGGCAAAGGGAGGTACGGCAGCTATCCCCGGCGGATTCGGCACAGGGAAGACTATAACACAGCATCAGCTTGCGAAATGGAGTGATGCTGACATTATAGTATACATAGGCGTCGGAGAAAGAGGAAATGAGATGACGGAAGTGCTCGAGGAGTTTCCCAAAATAATCGACCCCAGAAGCGGAAAATCCATAATGGAGAGAACGGTACTTATAGCCAATACCTCAAACATGCCTGTGGCTGCAAGGGAAGCATCAATATATACAGGGATAACTATGGCTGAGTACTTCCGTGATATGGGATACAATATAGCAATTATGGCTGACTCTACCTCCAGATGGGCTGAAGCCCTAAGAGAAATCTCAGGAAGGCTTGAAGAAATGCCAGCTGAAGAAGGCTATCCTGCCTACCTGCCATCAAGGCTGGCTCAGTTCTATGAGAGGGCTGGGGATATAGAAGCCTTGGGAGGAAGAAGCGGATCAATAACTATAATAGGGGCAGTATCTCCGGCGGGGGGGGATTTTTCCGAGCCGGTCACACAGAACACCAAAAGGGTGGTCAGTACTTTCCTGGCATTGGACAAATCACTGGCTTACGCAAGGCACTATCCTGCCATCAACTGGCTTCGCTCCTACAGCGGATATATAACAGACCTTGGTCCCTGGTATGAGGAAAATGTGGCACCTGATATGATGGAGCTTAGAGCAAAGCTTCTAAGGATACTTCAAGAGGAAGATAAGCTCATGGAAATAGTAAAACTGGTTGGAGAGGATATACTGCCTGATGATCAGCGGCTGATACTTGAAGTATCAAGGGTTATAAAGGTAGGTTATCTTCAGCAGAATGCCTATCATAAGAACGATGCTCATGTGTCTTTGAAGAAGCAGCATAAAATGCTTAAGGTAATTGACCGGTTGTATGATAAAGCTTATAAGTGTATAAAAATGGGCGTTCCAATATCGAAGGTAAAAAATGATGATTTGTTTTATAAGATCACTACCATGAAATACAATGTTTCAGAAGACAATCTGGAGATGTTCGATGAAATAATCAAAGAGGTTGACAGCTTCTATGACGGCTTGGAAAACATGTATAGCAAAGAGGTGAGCAGGCAATGAGATTGAAATATTTAAAGCTGCAGAAGGTTGAAGGTCCGCTCATCATACTTAGCGGGGTAAAGGAAGCTATATTTGGTGAAGTTGTGGATATAGAAGTAGAGGGTATAGGTCATAAAAAAGGGAAGGTCGTACAAATTGACGGTGACAGGGTAATAATCCAGGTTTTTGAAGGCACCTCCGGCATTTCACTCAACAATACCAGTGTTGCATTTACAGGAAAACCAATGGAGATACCTCTGTCAAAGGATATATTGGGAAGAACCTTCAATGGCATAGGAGAGCCCATAGATGGAGCAGGCTTCTATTCCGAAAAGAAATATGATATTAACGGACGGCCAATCAATCCTGTGGGGAGAAGATATCCGAGGAACTATATTGAGACAGGTATTTCCTCAATTGACGGGCTTACTACTCTTGTAAGGGGTCAGAAGCTGCCATTGTTCTCGGGAGAAGGCCTGCCACATAATGAGCTTGCAGCGCAAATAGTAAAGCAAGCGAGGATAGCAGGGGAGGAGCAAGGTAATTTTGCTATAGTTTTTGCTGCAATGGGCATAAAACACGATGAAGCTGATTTTTTCAGAAAACATTTTGAACTGGCAGGGGTTACAAACAGGGTGGTAATGTACATAAACCTGGCGGATGATCCCATCGTAGAGAGAATCACAACTCCTCGCTGCGCACTGACTGCAGCGGAGCATCTAGCTTTTGAGCTCAATATGCATATACTTGTCATTATGACCAATATTACTAACTACAGTGAGGCTTTGAGGGAGCTTTCTGCATCCAGGGAGGAGGTACCTTCGAGGAAGGGTTACCCGGGATATTTATACTCTGATTTGTCAAGTCTCTATGAACGTGCAGGAATGATAAAAAATTCCACGGGCAGTATAACTCAAATACCCATACTCACAATGCCTAATGATGATATAACTCACCCTGTGCCGGACCTTACCGGCTTTATAACGGAAGGACAGATCATATTATCCAGGGAGCTTCATCAGAGGAACATATATCCTCCAATTAATGTGCTGCCGTCTCTGTCAAGGCTGCAGAAGGAGAGTATTGGAGAGGGCTATACAAGGGAAGACCACCCGGATGTTGCGAACCAGGTATTTTCTGCATATTCTCATGTACAGGACGTAAGGTCTCTGGCGCAGGTAATAGGCGAAGATGACATTTCTGACATGGATAAGAAATACATGGAGTTTGGGAGACAGTTCGAACAGAAATTTCTCAACCAAGGGTTTGAAGGAAATAGAAGCATGTTGGAAACTCTTGATATTATGTGGAAGCTTTTAGCCGCGCTTCCTAGGGCAGAGCTTGACAGGATCAAGCCGGAGCTGCTTGATAAGTATTACGGCAAGAGGTAGTCAAATGATAGAAATTACTTATACAAAAACAAGCCTGATGGCTGCCCAGAACTCACTTGAGCTTTCGGAAAAGGGCTTTGAGCTGCTGGACAAAAAAAGAAACGTACTTATCATGACTATGATGGGCTTCATTCAGAAGGCAGAAGAAATTCAGAAAAAGGTAGTTGTAGTTTTCCGCGAAGCTTATGAGGCACTGCAGACTGCTAACATTACCATGGGCATAAGCAATGTGGAACAGATTGCGGAGTCGATATCTGAGGCAACAGGCTTTGATGTGCTGACTAAGAGCATCATGGGTGTTGAAATACCGGAAATACAACATGGTCAAACAGAGCTGCCGCATTACTACAGCTTTTATCATACCAACACGGCTCTTGACGTTGCTATGTATAAGTTTCATGAGGTGAAGCTGCTGCTTTATGACCTGTCTGAAATCGAGGATTCTGTATATAAGCTGGCTATGGAGGTAAAAAGGACGCAGAAAAGGGCAAATGCCCTGCAGAATATTCAGATACCCAAATATAAGGAAATGGTAGGCAGGATACTTGAAGTACTGGAGGAGCGTGAAAGAGAAGACTTCTTCAGGCTGAAGGTGATAAAGAAAAAGGGCGAAAAAAGAGCTACGGTTACGCGGTAGCTCTTTTGGTTTGGGGGTTACGAGGTTACGGGGGAACGGGTAACACTGGACACACGGCTGCGAATAATATTCTTAAAGACATATTCGCTAAAATTTAAAAGGCATTATAATATAGATATAATACTATTGATAGTTATTTATAAAATTTGATAAAGCAAACGATTTGGAGGTTTAATTAAATGAATAAACTAGTAGATTGTGTAGGTGATATGTGTCCGGTGCCATTGGTAAAGGCGCAAATTCAATATAAAAAAATAAAGCCTGGTGACAGTATAACTATAATCACAGATCATAGCTGTACCTCCCAAAATCTTAAAGATGCTTTCAAAAATTTTACCTGTGCGATAAATGTAGAAGAAGAAAACGGAATATGGGAAATTACTATTAAGAAGATGGATTAGCAGAAGGTTATCCTCCCATATTTTTTTATAAATGAAATGAATTCTTTAATATGAGGCTGAGAAGCCCTGCTTTTCTGATATATAGCGCAAATTTCACAGACTGGTGCTCCCTCTTGAATTGGCAGAGTCTTCAATAAGTTAGTATGAAGTTCTTTTTTTACAGAGGTAGCCGGAAGAATTGAAACACCATGGTTTCCCACTACAGATGCTTTTATGGACTCAATAGTGGCCAGTTCCATTTCTATATTTAATTTTTCAATCAGAATATTATTCCTTTTAAACATTTCTTCAGTAAATTGTCTGATACTGCTTCCGCTTGACCCGATAATTAAAGGTAAAGCTGCGATATCCTTCAATGAGATAGATTTCTTAGGTATCATACGGCTGCTGGAAAATACAAATATTAAACCAATGTCGGTTATATTAATACATTCAATCCCATCTATATTTATCTTTGAATCTATGAAGCCAATATCGGCACTGCAGTCTAAAACATGCTCAATAATATTCCTGGTATATTCATTTTTTATTGAAAATCTGGTATCAGGCTGGTTTTTCTTATATAGATGCAAGGTACACGGCAGGAGGTATTCTCCGACACTATTGCAGGAGGATATTTTAATCTCATGAATTTCGGATTTCTTACACTGTACAAGCTCCTTTAGCATATTTTCATAAATGTGTACAAGCGCCTCCGCATAGCTCAATACTATCTCGCCTTCCTCAGTTAACTCCACACCCTTGTTACTTCTTATTAAAAGATTTGCATTTAAAGATTTCTCTAAAGATTGAAGCTGCTGGCTTAAGGCAGATTGAGTCATGTGTAAATTCTTGGATGCCTTAGAGATGCTGTCCTGTTTAACTGCTTCAATAAATGAGGTAAGGTAATCTATCTGCATGTCAACCACCATCCTTCTTCTTAAGTAATAAGATAATTATAGACTATTTTGCTTTGGGGCATATAATTTTTTTAAGTATTTCAAGTATAACTAATTCTTATTATACATCAGAAAGACTAATGACAAAACATAGATTGTTTGTTTTATAATTAACATAGTAAGCGCGCAATGAATAAAGTATTTTATGTTAATCGATTGACAATCTAATGGGAGGGTGAAAAGCATGAATGAAATATCAAGGAAAGAGTTTCTTAAAGGTGTAGGGAAAACAGTTGCCGGAGTAACAGTTGTAGGTGCTTTAGGATCTGTATTAACAGGATGTTCAACACCTGCTGCTGCACCCGCAGCTGCACCCGCAGCAGCAGAGAAACCTCAGTGGCCATTTCCGTATAAAAAGCTGGATCCGGAAAAGGTATTGGCAAGAGGATTTAAAGGATATAAAGAAAAGGGTGGCTGAGGCGTTGGCGTGGCCGAAGGGTTCTTCGGCGAATTGGCAGACCAGGTGGGATATCCATTCAATCAGATACCAGTAGAAGCATATGTAAGTGCAGCCGGAGGATATGGACAAGCCACCTTATGTGGTACCATAGGGACAGCAGCAGCTTGTATTGGAACTGTTTGCGATGTGGACACATCAAAGAAATTACTGGCAGAGCTTTCAAAATGGTATAAACAAGAAAAGTTCCCGAATTATCAACCGGAAGGCCTTGGACTTCCTCAAACTGTTTCTGAATCTGTACTGTGCGAAGAATCAGTTGGTAAATTTATGGAAGTAAGCGGATTTGAGTACGGAAGTGCGGAAAGAAAAAGTCGTTGTGCAGCTGTTGCTGCTGAAGTAACAAGAAAGATGGTCGAATTACTAAATGCAGAATTGGCATAACATGCAAACAACATTTCTATGAAATTCCCCTTTCAGGTGGAGAATGTCTCCACCTGAACCATTTTACCAATTGAATAAACAATGTAAAATGTTTTTCGCGAAATATATAGATGAAGAAATAATTTATATAAGAAATAAAGAAGATGGGAGGAAAGGCTATGGGTTTCGGACGAATCGGTATAACAGAACTAATACTTATATTGGCTATAGCATTAATAATTTTTGGACCTGCTAAATTGCCTGAAATTGGTAAGACCTTTGGAAAAGCCATAAGAGAATTTAAAGCTCAAGCAAATAAGGTGACTGAAGATTTAAAGGTTGATTCTGATGATGAAAAGAAAAACTAGTAGTCCAAAGGATGAGAAAAACCTGACCTTGATTGAACACTTGGCAGAATTAAGAAAGAGAATAATATATTCTGCAATAGTGCTTATTTTAGCTGTAGGCTTCTGTTATAATTTTGCTGAAAAAATAATTAAGGATTTAATCGATATAGCAAGGAATGTTGAATTTGTATTCATAGCCCCTGCTGAACTTTTGATGTCCTATATTAAGCTTTCTGTAATAGGTGGACTAATTATTTCAGCACCATTTTTAATATTTCAAATCTGGCTTTTTATAATACCAGGATTGAAGAGTAAGGAGAAAAGATATATTCTATTTTCCTTGATTCTGGGGAGTGCATTTTTTATTGCTGGTGTGACCTTTGCATATTTTGTGGTTATACCTACACTGATTGCCTTCTTTATAGGGTTCCAAATGGAGGCAATAAAGCCTATGATTAGCTTTAATAGCTATTTAAGCTTTGTTCTGAGTACTATTTTCACCTTTGGGGCAATTTTTGAGCTGCCCATTCTGATGGTGCTTTTAAGTCGGTTTGGAATTCTTAAGGTCAGCTTTTTAAAGCAGAATCGGAAGTTTATTATACTTATAATCTTTATATTGGCTGCAATATTAACGCCGCCAGATATAATTTCTCAGATAATTCTGGCGGGACCCATGATTCTACTTGCTGAAATCGGTATCTTTTTAGCTGGCTTAGTAGAAAAGAAGAAAGAAAATGATACAAATAATGAAGAATAAATGAGTAAAAATGTGAAGGAGATAACATAAAATGAAGAAAATAATATCTTTAACTTTAATATTATTATTACTTGGGACTGCTCTGGCAGGATGCTCCGGAGGAGCAAGCGAAGCAGCAGCTGCTCCTGAGCAAGAAACAACTAAAGTTGAAGAAAACAATACAGAAACTGCTAAAGAAGAGCCTAAGGCGGAAGAAAAAGCTGTTGAAGAAGTAGTAAGCTACAAGGATGGTACCTATGAAGGAGTAGGAGAAGGTATGCATACAATAAAAGTAGCTGTAGAAGTTGCAGGCGGCAAAATAGCTAAAGTTGAAATTAAAGAGCATGAAGAATCCAAAGGAGTTGCAGAACCGGCTTTAGAACAAATTCCAGCAGCCATCGTTGAAAAGAACTCACCTGATGTGGAGGTAGTATCAGGTGCAACACTTGCAAGTGAAGGTATTATAAATGCTGTTAAAAATGCTCTGGAAGCTGCAAAATAATATCCGGGAATTCATTGAATAGGGCTGTCGGCTATTATTGACCCCAATAAGATAGACAAAATTTTATTATGCAATTTTGAGTGAATGGGTTCTGTAGTTTACAGGACTCATTCCTTTTAATTTGCTCTTAATACGACGATTATTGGAGTAGTATTAAATATGTGTAGAATATTTCAAGGAGTAAACTGTATGAAAAAGAAACTGACTTTGAAAATTACAGGAATGCATTGTCAAAATTGCAGTAATAAAATTAAAGATGCTCTTAACTCTATGGCCGTTGAAAAACTTGAGGTTTCTTATGAGAATGGGGAATTATCATGTATATCAGATGATAGAGATGCAATAATAGCTGCTATTAATAAATTGGGTTATGCAGCAGAAGTAACTGAGGATGGCATAGCAAGTCACAAAAGCTATAAAGGTGTTATTGTTGCATTGTTTGTTCTTCTTGGTTCTTATCTGATTATTAAGGATACAGTTGGTTTCAGTACTATTCCACAGCTCCAGGAACAGGTTAGCTATGGAATATTGTTTGTATTAGGTATAGCAACATCCCTGCATTGTCTTTCGATGTGCGGAGGCATAGTTATTTCCCAGAGTATAGCTTTTGAAAACCCTATTAAATCTACTTTTCTATACAATGTGGGTAGGGTAATTGCTTACACAACCGTAGGGGCAATTGTAGGAGGCATAGGTTCAATAGCTGCTTTTTCACCGATGCTGAAGGGCTATATCACAATTTTTGCCGGAGTATTTATGATTCTTATGGGCTTGAGTATGCTTCAGCCATTTGCATTTCTTAGGAGATACGTTAAACTACCCACAATTTTTGATGTATCAAAATTTAAAAATAATAGAAATGCACCATTATTAATTGGATTGGCTACAGGCCTTATGCCCTGCGGCCCACTACAAACAATGCAGATATTTGCTCTTGGAACCGGGAGTATATTAAAGGGAGCTTTCTCCCTGTTTGTGTTCAGTATGGGAACAGTACCCTTGATGATGGGGTTAGGTACTATCAGTGGATATATAAGCAGTGGGCTGAATAAGAAATTATTGAAGTTAAGTTCAGTATTAGTAATAATTCTAGGTCTTATAATTGTCAATAGAGGGTTAGTATTACAGGGAAATGGTACTCTTGGCAACTTTATTAATTCAAAGCAAGTGACATCTGAGATAATGCTTCCTGAGATTATGAATGGTTTTCAGGTAATAAACACATCTGCTAATTCAAATGGATATGAACCCAACTACTTTATACTGGAAAAGGGAAGACCTGTAAATTGGGTTATTACTGGGGACTCTGTAAATAGTTGCAATAGTGAAATTGTTATTCCTAAACTAAATATTTCACAGAAGATTAAAGAAGGCTATAATATTATTAAATTTACTCCAGAGGAGACGGGAGAATTGGGATTTAGTTGTTGGATGGGTATGTTAGATGGTAAGTTCATAGTTGTAGATGACATTAATAATATTCCTGATGATATAGATGCTACGCCTCCGACACCCGTTAACTGTTGTACAGATTAATCAATTTATTATTAATATTGTATAATAAGATAATTATCAACTAATATCCCTTACGATATACATTTATTAGCACTGTAAGTATAACTAAGTTTGTTATACAATTAACATAAGCGGCGTGCAATAAGTGGAATATTGTATTTTAATCGATTAACAATTCAATTGGAAGGTGAAAAGTATGGCTGAAGTAAAAACATCCATAGCTGCACAACCAAATAAGAAAAAAGTAAATCAAATCCCGTTTGGAGTAGGACTTCTAATTGCTTTCATAGGAATAGGATTCTTTTTGGGAATCCAGCAGCCTGAGTCAGCACTTTTGTGGGTATTAGGAGTCGCAGCAGGCTTTATTTTACAGAGAGCAAGGTTTTGTTTTACAGCTTCGTTGAGAGATCCGGTATTAATTGGGAGTACCTCTTTAACAAAGGCTGTGGTAATTGCAATTGCAACTGCTACTGTTGGTTTCGCAGCACTTCAATTTGCAGCTGCGACTAAGGGAATTGCTATACCGGGAAATGTCTATCCGGTAGGGATACACACTGCAGTAGGAGCGATACTGTTCGGAATCGGTATGGTAATAGCAGGAGGATGTGCTTCAGGAACATTGATGAGAGTTGGTGAAGGCTTCTTAATGCAGATGCTTTCACTGGTATTCTTTATAATAGGATCACTATGGGGAGCTAAGGATTTCGGATGGTGGTCAAGTAAATTTATGCCTGATAAAGGGATATTTATACCTGAGGTATTAGGCTGGCCATTAGCAATAGCACTACAATTTGCAATATTATTAGCAATTTTTTTATTCGCTGATTGGTTTGGAAACAGAAAGCCGAATGAATAAGGATAATTATCTGAGGAGGAAGCAAAAATGGCAGAAATAAAACTAGTTTGTTTGGGAGAGGCTTGTCCTGTACCATTGATTAAAACACAGAAGAAGATGGATACTATGAAGGTCGGAGAAATTTTAATAGTAGAAATTGACCATAGCTGTGCTATGAAAAATGTACCGGAATGGGCTAGAAAAGTAGGACATAATGTTGGCATAGAAGAAGTTGATAACGGACACTGGGAAGTCTATATTGAAAAAACAAAATAATTATCCCTTTTAAATATGCATGGAGGTGAATTCATGGATATAAAAAACAATGTTTATTATAAAAGTTTTCTAAAGGAACCGTGGCCATACACAGTAGGTGCAGTGCTGCTTGGATTATTGAATATCGGCATGTTTGCGTCTACAGGAAAAGCATGGGGTGTAACATCTTCCTTTGCTACCTGGGCGGCATGGATATATCAAGCTATAGGCGGACATCCTGAAGCATGGTTTTACTTTCAGCAAAAGAGTAATGCAGCAGCATTAAGCGGCGGATTTTTAAAGGATATGTACTCTGTATCCAATATTGGTATCATTTTTGGAGCACTTCTCGCTACTTTATTGGCATCACAGTTTAGGATAAAGAAGATAAAGTCATGGAAGCAGGTAGTGGGGGCAGTACTAGGCGGGCTTTTAATGGGATATGGCGCAAGAATAGCGTTTGGATGTAATATAGGGGCGCTATTCAGCGGAGTAGCATCAATGTCCTTACATGGATGGGTTTATTGGATTTTCATATTTATAGGAGCTTGGATAGGAAGTAAATTATTAGTTAAATATTTAATGTAAATAAGGGGTTGCTGCAAAATGCGGAACGGTCAAGACCGTTCCCTACACACTGTGTTATCAGTTTTGAGAATACACAGCATATTGTAGGGATGGGTCTTGACCCATTCGAAATTTACTATTTTGCAGCAACCTCTTACTATCCTAACATCTTTTCCAAGTCAGCCTTTGCATCTCCGCTGATGAGCTGGAGGTCAAAGTTTTTCTGAAGCACTTCCACTACATTTGAGGTAAACCATTCAGGCGCTTTTGGCCCTATATGGATATTCTTAACACCCAAGTGCAGGAGTCCGAGGAGTATTGCTACTGCCTTCTGCTCAAACCACGAGAGTACTATGCTCAAAGGAAGGTCATTCACTGAGCAGTTGAAGGCTTCTGCAAGGGCAAGAGCGATTTTTACCGCTGAGCCGGAGTTGTTGCATTGGCCTAAATCTATATATCTTGGAATATTTGTACCTGGTACTGTTCCAAAGTCATGGTCATTGAATCTGAACTTTCCACAGGAGGTGGTCAACAGCACGCAATCCGTTGGGAGAGAAAGAGCAAGCTCTCTGAAGTAATCTCTGCCCTTTGTTGGTGCATCACAGCCAGCGATAACAAAGAATCTTCTGATTTTGCCGGTTTTTACTGCTTCGATTATTTCAGGAGCTATTGAAAGCACTGTCTGATGATGGAAGCCTGTTGTAAGTGTCTTATCCGATTCAATATTTACTGTTGGCAGTGAAAGAGCCTTGGCAATAATTGGGGAGAAGTCTTCGTTTACTATCTTCTGTGCACCTTCTACGCCTGCGGTGCCGTAAGTGAAGAATCTGTCAGTATATGTTCCCCTTACAGGCATAAGACAATTTGTAGTCCCAAGTATAGCTCCAGGGAATTCCTCAAAGAGCTTTCTCTGATCATACCAGGCTTTTCCTACGTTGCCCTTTAAATGACTGTATTTCTTAAGCTCAGGATATCCATGTGCCGGAAGCATTTCGGAGTGTGTGTAAATATTTATTCCCTTCCCTGCAGACTGCTTGAGCAGCTCCTCTAAAGCAAACAGATTGTGGCCTGTAACTAGTATGCTGTGGCCTTCAATCTTATCCTGGGATACTGTTATAGGTGTCGGTATTCCTAATCTTGATGTATGGGCCTTGTCTAAAAGGTTCATAACCTTGACTGTAGCGGAGCCCACCTTGAGCACCATATCAATGTGCTCCTTCAAATTGAAGTTGGAATTGGTAAGGGTCATATATAATGCTTCATGGGTTATGCCATCAACCTCAGGGTCGATGCAGCCCATTTCCCTTGCATGGGTAGCATATGCAGCTATACCCTTCAAGCCGAATATCATTGTATCCTGTAGAGCGGCTATATCCTCATTCTTTCCGCATACTCCTACTTTTGTACAACCTCCATGGGGGGTCTGTTCACACTGATTGCAGAACATATAATTTCCTCCTTTAAAATAAAATCTCATTATTACTATAATAGAATTCTACTAAAAAAAGACTATCTTGGATGTGATATAAATCACATGAATAGATGATAATAATCAAAAAGCATCTTTTTTGGTACAAGATACGAGATTCGAGGTCCGAGGAGGTGGCTATTGTTTAAATAAAAAAGATTATCTATAATAGAAATGATAGCAGGATAAGTTTTACAAAATACTAAGGAGGAGAAAGTCTGTGACTGAATATAAAGGGCGATGGGATGCAATAAGAGGGCCGCTGGTAATGCTGTCCATTTTAATAGCTCTGATTATTATAATATATTTGATTGTACCCCACGGTTTTTGGACTTACTTTTTTATCGCAATTCTATTGCTGTTTGTGCCTCTTTTATATAGCGGCCTTATATTGAAGATTACGATTAATGAAAAAAAGATTGTAGTAGTAAGGCCTTTTACCAGGGTGACGATAAAGTTCGAGGATGTGGCACTTTGTGCTGTACATTGTGTTGATGAGGGAAGAAGCCTTATTTATGCTTTTGTAAAGGCAAGGTACCGAAAGGGATATACTGTGAAGGGCATTAAGCCAAAGCTTCCTTTTGATGAAGTTGTTAGAATGACTTCAAAGGATGAAGATATCAATCTCGATATCAATTTCAGCAGGGCAAAGAGGATTCCGGTATCCTTTGTTGAATGCGGGGAAGAGCTTAAGAATAGGTTCATGATGGAAGTGGGCAAGTATCATGTAAGGATAATGTGTGAAGATGAGTAAGAGACTGCGGTTTGCAGTCTCTGTTTTTTTACCGCCAGCATGCAATTATTCGATAAACTGTATTAATTTACTAGTTAAACTGCAACAAAATTTCAACAAAATATGTCATATTTCATGGTATAATTTATTTGTAAAATATATGTATAATAAATTGTGAGGTGCCTATGAAGGGAAAGAAACTATTTGCTGTAATTATCACGCTATTATTCGTACCAATTTTCGCTGTCAGCTGCATGTACAATCAAGCTGCACCAGCAATAACCACAAATCCGATACCTGCTCCAACAGAACAACCACAGGCAGCACCCACCCCGGTAGCTTCTGATAGTCCTGCTCTGGCAGATACAAGTCAGGATAAAACTGAAAAAGTAGCATACATAAGCGCCAGCAAGCTTAAAGTCAGAGAGACTGCACAAGCTGATGGAAAAGCACTGGACAATCTGATTAAAGGTGCAGCTGTAGACATTGTCGAAGAAAAACAGGATGAAGCTGGGAAGTCATGGTATAAGGTAAGCTATGATGGAGCAAAGGGAAATGTCGAAGGTTGGATAGCTGCGGAATACACTGTTAAGGATAGAACTGAGCTTTTGAGTGAGTCTTTGAGGAAGCTTGATTTTTCACCTCAGAATAAGACAAAGGAGTATCCAGGTAATCCCAGGGTAGAGGCAAAAGGTATTTATCTTACATTATACTCTGCTTCCAATGATAGGCTGGACAAGCTTATAGAGATGACAAAACGTACAGAAATCAATACTTTTGTTATAGATGTCAAGGATGATAATGGACATATGCTGTTTCCTACAAAAGCTGCGGAAAAGTACAGCCCGGATGCGAATAAAAATGCTCCGGTGAAGGATATAGCGGCTCTGATGAAAAAGCTCAAAGATAATAACATATACACAGTTGCAAGAATAGTTTCTTTCAAGGACCCAACTTATACGAGGCTGCATCCAGATAGGGCTATAATATATAAAGATAGTGGCAAGCCTTTTACAAACAGTGACGGACTGATATGGGCATCTGCTTATGACAAGAATCTCTGGGAATATAATCTGGAGGTATCAAAGGAAGCAGCAGAAGCAGGCTTCAATGAAATACAGTTTGACTATGTAAGGTTCCCTGCATCAAATGGAGGGAAATTGGACAAATCTCTGGACTACAGGAATACGACCGGAGAATCAAAGCCCCAGGCTATACAGGATTACTTGATATACGCAAGAGAGCAGCTTTCTCTGCTTAATGTGTATATATCAGCAGACGTATATGGCCTGGTAGGCTCTGTGGCGGATGATATGTCCCTGGGACAGTACTGGGAGGCAGTGAGCAATGCGGTGGATTATATAAGCCCAATGATGTACCCAAGCCACTATGCTAACCAAACTTATGGATTGTCAGTTCCAGATGCTTATCCCTATGAAACTGTATATCATTCCACAAAGGATTCGGTAGCAAGAAACAAGAATATAGAGACACCTGCTGGAATAAGACCATGGATACAGGCTTTCACAGCACCATGGGTGTCTGGACATATCAGTTATTCGGACAAGCAGATAGAAGAACAGATAAGGGCACTTGAAGAAAACGGTGTAAAAGAGTACCTGCTCTGGAACGCAGGGAACAAGTATCCAGAAGGAGCAATAGCAAGATAAGAGCTAAAAGCGGAGAGTAATCTCCGCTTATATTTTTTTGCTGACATCTCTTTCATTCCCATGCAGCTGCATCACTTTACTGACTTTCTTTTGTTCTTTTTCAAGTACTTTAAGGGGTCCAATATTGCCGATTAAGCACTCAAGGCAGGATACCCCGGCACCAATTATTGCAACCTTCAGTAGGATTCACCTCCGGGCAAAGTCATTTCAGGTGATTTAAGAATAATATCTGCAAAGCTGCGGAAAATATCTGTGCTAATTGCTGAGACAGTATGTATATTTGCTGCTGTTATAAAGGAGGGGGAGTGATGCTATGGAGGAGTTTTCCCAGGAATATATGCTTAGTATAGTATTACGAGGTGGAAGTATGAGTATCTATTTATTTACTCTATGTACAACAGTAATTTCAATCATGGTTTTTATATGGTTTAAGGTGATGAAAAAATACGGGGGCTACAATTGATGAAGATAGCTATTATAGGTGCAGGGTTATAGGGACTGTGCTGCGCCCACGAGCTTGAGAGATTGGGTGTAAATCGCTCCTAATAATCACTGATGTGCACGAGAAGGAGATAGATAGGTATTGGGAGCTTTTCCTTTTTGGAGAAAATATAAAGAATCCCTTGCGGAAGAATTTACTATGGAGCATAAGCGTGGCTTTGTTTATCCACATGTGCTGGGAAACCTTATATTTGTAGGGAATGCAGGGGGAGGCATTTCACAGGTCTCTTTTTTTCAGGTATCTGAATAGCAGGTTTATCCAACTTAAAGTAACGATATAAGTTAGTATAGACCAAGGAATAATTCTCCAACCGGTAAGTACCACTGTCCTTGTATATAGACTTGCCAGTTCAAAGAGCAGCATCAATACAATCCATGTAGCAGTGTAGATGACGGCAGGATAGGTCCTCTCAGGAAGGAACATAGTATATATGACCTCCACTATGGGGTAGACGAAGACTGCTGATACTATAATATAGAAAAGAGAGCTCTCTGGACTTATGTAGTAGTAGAGCCCTGTGTACTCCCCCAATGATGTTTCATAAAGTAGTGAATAACCCATAGCAGCAATGAAAACCATTATATGCTTAAAGGTTAGAGGTTTTTTTACAATACATATGAAAAATATCACCCAGATTGCAGCAATAGAACCATAAAAGAAAGCAATTGCCATTTGAACATCCTCCTTCAATTTCCTTCCAAATGGTGTTCTGTAGAGTAGTATAACCCTAATGAAGGCTAATATTCCAAGGCTGGATGATATAGATAGATTGTTGCTCGTAGAGTTGAATACTTAGGCAGAATAACCCACATAATAAATAAGACTTTATAAGTGAAAAGTATTAAAATTCTCACAGAATATTATGGAGGAAGTAGCTTGGAAAAAGAAATAAAGAGATTCATACAAATATCATCTATTATTGCCATTGCTTTGTTGACGGTTATAGTAATATCCTGCCTCAGCCTGATATCGATATATCTTGTTCAGTACCGCATGGCAATTGTTTATGTTATCGTTGCTTCCTCGGTACTTTTCCTGCTCTTGTGGGCTGTATCCGCGGAGCTGGTTAAAGCAAACAGGTCAGGCAGCGTAGAGGGCTTAAGCATATATGCTTTGAGGCTGGGAATCGGGTTAGTGCTTCCTGTCTTCATGTATTTTGCAGGGCTTTTTAAAGGAGATAAAGATTGGCTTGGAAGGATATACATAAGCATTAACAATCTGGTTGTGAAGTATGGACTTCAAAAGATGTCCTCAGCTAAAATGCTTGTCCTGCTTCCTCACTGTATGCAGAGCAAGGACTGCAGCCGCAGAATCACCGAAGATATAAGCAATTGCATCAGATGCGGCCGCTGCAGGATTGGAGAAGTGGCGAGCATAACAGAACGCTGCGGCATCAGAGCAGTTGTTGAAAAAGGGGGAACGGCAGCCAGAAATACTGTAAAGAAATTCAGGCCGGACTTCATTCTTGCTGTTGCATGTGAAAGGGAACTTGTAAGTGGTATAGGCGATGTGGGAAAGATACCCGTCATAGGGGTAATAAATCAAAGACCTAACGGTTATTGCACCAATACAACGGTGGATATGACGCAGCTGAAAAAAATACTGCAGGAATTGTCGGGAGCAGGGAATGGGGTTCGAGGGCCCGGGTACGAGGTAGGAGCCAAAAATCCTATTGCCTAGATGCTGTTTTATTGTATAAAATAGATATAGATAGAATTATTACTGAGAAAAGGGGGAACTGCTGATGAGTTTTTATATTAGAGTGTTCTCGCAGGTAGGGGATTTTCCATCTTTATATGCAATATGTGATGAGCTTTTAGAGGAGGGTTTTGAGTTTGCTACTTCTCCGGGCAAGGACGAGCCTGAATTTAAGGAAAGTAATTGGAGAAACATGGTTTTCCAATATGACGAAAACTCTGAATCTATTGAACTTGATAGGGATACAAAGGAGCAAGGGGACAGCGTATTCAAAGAAGAGCAGGAAGAATTTCTGGAGTCTGTAAAAAAGCTGCCTTACAGTAAGGGGCAGAAAAAGGCTCTGGAGGTTGTAAAGGATGCAGTGCAGATATACGCTTTCGAGGTTGAAGAGGATATTTCCGAGGAAGGGTGGGAATTTCTTGAATGCCTGCTTGACTTCATCTGTGATGCAACAGACGGCTATGTGCAGGTGGATGAGGAAGGCATATATGATAAGGATGGGGAGCTTCTTGTAGAAATGGAATAAATTATTACTTCAAGAATAATCATTTGGAAATAACAAAGTAAAATGTATAATTGATTAGCACTTTGAGTGCTATAAAAGATGTGAATGGAGGGAAAATAATGGATAGCATTGTATCCATGGTTGCTAAACATGTCAATACTCAGAGAGTAGAGGATAGAATATTTGCAGCGAGCAGAGCAGCTGGCAACGCGGTGCTGAAGGTTGGCAAGGAGAATGTGGTGAATGCTACAGTGGGCTCCATACTGGATGATGATGAAAAACTGGCAGTAATGCCTTCGGTGCTTAATACTTTGAAAAACCTTCCGGATTCAGAATATGCTGCCTATGCCCCTATACTAGGGACACCGGATTATCTGGAGGCGGCAATACAAGCAACCTTCAAGGAATACAGGCCTGAGGGATATATTAAAGCCGCTGCAACACCAGGTGGTTCGGGAGCATTAAGGCATACCATCTGGAACTATTCGGATATAGGAGATACAATACTGACCTCTGACTGGTTCTGGGGACCGTATAAAACCCTGGCAGAAGAGAATCTAAGGAAGCTAAGCTCTTTTTCGCTTTTCGACAATGAAAAGAAGTTCAACCTGCACTCTTTTGATGCAAAGGTAAGCGAGCTGCTTGACAGACAGGATAGTCTGGTGATTTTGCTCAACTCCCCTGCTCAGAACCCTACAGGCTATGCATTAAGCGATGAAGAGTGGAGGCAGGTGATTGAGGCAATAAAAAAATCAGCAGAGGACGTCAGCAAGAGAATAACTCTGCTCTGTGATATTGCATATATTGACTATGCCGGGAAGACTTCGGATACCAGGAAATTCATGAGCCTTTTCTCGGGATTGCCTTCAAATGTACTTGTAATTGTAGCCTTCAGCATATCCAAGAGTCTTACGATGTATGGACTTCGCACAGGGGCTGCAGTTTGTGTAAGCTCTAATAAAGATGTGACACAGGAATTCTCCGATGTATATGAAGCTTCTAACAGAGGAACCTGGTCTAATGGAACAAGATGCGGCATGAAGCTGCTTTCGGTAATTATGAATGATAAGGAACTGCTCCGCAGGGTAGATGATGAACGGGAAGAGCTAAGGCAGCTGCTGGAAAAAAGGGCAGCAATATTCTTAGAGGAAGCAAAAGCATCCCAGCTTGATATATGTCCTTACAAATCAGGCTTCTTTGTAACAATACCTGCTATACAGCCTGAAGAAAGCTGCAGACTTCTTATGGAGGAAAACATATTTGCAGTGCCGATTTCCAGAGGTATACGCTTTGCCATATGCTCAGTACCCCTTTACAAGCTAAAGGGTATAGCTGGAAAGATTAAAAGGGCAATAGTCAATGGTCAATAGGCAATGGGCTTCTTGTTAAGCGAATAAAGGTTCAATTAAAGTTAATAATTGATATACCCTGTCTTGCTGTGCATGAGGGGTATATTTTTTATGTAAATATATGGATGAATATTGTAATAAGACTTGCACTTTCCCATATCCATTTCATATTAGTAATATTATGACGATTAAGTTGGGAGGTAAGCAGATGAACAAAAAGTTCAAATGTCCGATGATGTGCGGTATGCAAATGATGCACGGAATGGAGCCCATGAATATGATGCCCAAGATGCAAATGGGAGAAGAAATGGAAATGGACAGTTACTATGAGGATGAAGAGGATGACAGGCAATGTGTCAAAATGTATTCGGAAACCAGTAAGAAAATGATGGTCTTTGTAAAAGTGGAAATTGACAGGATGGAAGAAAAAGACGAAATGATGCATGACGAGCGTCTTGACAGGGATATGGTCAGGATGATGAGTGACAATGCATACAATGCAATGTTGAAGGAAATGCCTGAGATGGCAGAGGAAGAAGAAACAAGACAGTATCCGAGAAGAAGGTTTGCAAGAGATCTTTTGGGAGTGCTCCTTTTGAACGAGCTTTTCAGAAGAAGACGCAGACGCAGAAGAAGATATTACGGGGACTATCCATATGGTGGCTATGACTACGACTATGATTACTATGATTACGACTAAGGAAGATAATATTAAAATAACTAAGCGGCTTTCCGCTTAGTTATTTTAATATTTTGCCGCTTGCCTCATCAATCTTTAGCATTTGCTCACCCAGAGATTCTACTTCAATGCTTCCATTGGTCCATTGTGCGATATCCTCTATAAATGTGCTCCTTAGATCTACGGTTGTCAGGACCTGCATAGTTACATTTTCAAGATAGTCAATATTATCTATTATATAATCTTTTTTCGGTATCTCATATTGCAGCTTGCTCAAAAAACTATAGTCCATTTTAAGCTGGTGCACTGCAAAGGGTTGCACCTTCACTGTGCCAGAGGCCTTGATGCCCTGTACGGCTCCTTCGGTATACGCTCTGATGAGCCCTCCTGCACCGAGCATTATGCCGCCAAAATATCTGGTAACTATTATTATAGAGTTAGTTACTTCTTCTTTCTTCAATACTTCCAATATTGGAACTCCGGCAGTTCCCGAAGGTTCACCATCATCGCTTGAACGCTGAATATTCATTGATTCGCCCAGTATATAGGCATAGCAGTTATGGGAAGCATCGTAATGCTTTTTCCTGATGCTGCCCAGAAATTGAAGAGCTTCTTCTTCAGAATATATCGGCTGTGCATAGGAAATGAATTTAGACTTTCTTTCGATAAAATAAGTATCAGCATAATTTTTTAACATTCTGTAACTGTTATTCATAAAATCACCTTAATTTTATTATTATAAATACGATTATACAATATAAGCAGTAAAATCACCATTGAACAAATTATTAAGGTTTTTGTATGGTGAGAAGGGCAGAATACATAAGTGACTAAAAAGCTAAGAGAAAAAACCAATTACCGATGTTTTTAAATAAGATGTTCTATAAGTTCTGCTACACTGCACGTGGATCCCCACGAGCAGCCCGCAGAAAAGAACATCTAATTTAAAAGCCATCTTATAGGAGGTAAACATGGATACTAGAATATGGTGTGAATTCACTCCTCCAAAGGACGTATGCAGAAAGCATATCATTAATGCGCTTAAAAAGTATAATGTGACCCTGAATTACAAGCTTGAGTACGGGCATGACAGCAAAGATTTCTACGATATGATAAAGACATACAACGACAACGACGTGCAGGTATCCATCTGGGCAACTCTATCTGACGAAATGGGATATTGGATAAATGAAAGAAATGCAGGTCATTTTGATATATACGTCAGAGAGTTGGCAGAGAAGCTGGAACGTAAAGCTTTAAAAATAAAAGGGATGTGCATTGACCTGGAATCGCCTTTGGAGGATATTAAGAACCTAAGCGAGCCCAAAAGCGTTATCAGCCCATTTATAACATATACAAAAATGCTCACCGCAAATCTGAACAAAAAGCGCTTTAATGAGGCTCGGAGGATTTTTACCGAGACAGCGCATTACTTGCGCTCCAAGGGCTTGGAGAGCTATGCCGCTTGTATAAGACATTGCTATTATGATATAAGGTTCAACTCCGAGCTTATTCAGAATGCTCTTGAAATTCCGGTGTTTAATGTGGGTTGGGATAAATACAATCTGATGTATTATGCGACTATGATAAGAAATGAAATGAAAAAGATTAAGAAAGTAAATGTTGATTATCTTATATATCATCAGGTGTCACATCTGAAAGAGGTGCTCAAGGATAAACTAGCTATTTCAGTGGGTGTTACAAATGTAGGGAAACTGGGCAATGAGCCTTACTACGAGGATATCAAGGTTTTCGAAAAGGATATGGGCATATTGAAGGGGATAGGTATAGACAGCGTTTCATTGTTCAGTCTTGATGGCATAACAGAAGAAAACAAGCTTCTGGAATTTCTTGAGGTTATGAACAGAGCGGAGCCGTATAAGCCTGAAGTATGCAATTATGTAATCAGAAATGAAGTACTTTCGGAATTGCTTTTCAATATAGGCAAGGTTTATTACAGCCTGAGGAGATGAATGCTACCTATGTAATATTATGTAAATATATTGTTTGTTTTGTCGGAAGTAAATGGTATAATATTCATAGTTATCATAGATGAGGTGAGCAGATATGAAAATAATGAATATTCCCTCTGATATTTTGAAGCCAGGCATGGTAATCTTTGAGGATGTTTATAATGCTGAAGGTGCTGCAATTCTTATTAAAGATACTATTCTGGATCAATGGCAGATTGAAAAAATTCACATTAATAATGTGGAAAAAGTCAGAATAAAGCTTAGCGAAAATGATGGATTATATGCGACAAAAGAAGAGATAAAGAGTGTCTATAATCAGGATAATGTAAAGAACTTCAGGGAAAAATACGTAGCTAAAGTGGATGAGGTCACCCATATTATTAAGGAAATAGGAAGGGGTGCTGTTGTAGATGTCCACTCAGTAAATCAAATTAGCAGGCACATAATGAAGGAGTTCAGCACTGTAAGCGATATAATAAACTATCTTCATCTTGTGAGACCTATGGATGATTATACATATTCTCATTCATTGAATGTATCCCTTATGTCAATCATTATTGCCAGATGGATGAATCTTAGTGAGGCAGAGATTGACGAAATTGCAACTGCAGGACTGTTGCACGACATAGGCAAAACGAAAATATCCGAGAAGCTGCTCTTGAAACCTGGCAAACTTACAGATTTGGAGTTTGATGAGCTAAAGAAGCACCCTGTTCTGGGCTATATGATGATGGAGAATGTAAAGGACGCTACGTTAAACATGAAATATTCAGTCCTTTTGCATCATGAAAAAATCGATGGTTCCGGCTACCCGGTGGGAGCTGTTGATGAAAAGATACCGCTTTTCCCCAAAATTATAGCAATAGCGGATATATATGATGCAATGACCTCCAACAGGTCGTACAGGAATAGAATGTGCCCTTTTGAGGTAATAAAGAATTTCGAAATGCAGACCTTTGGCAAGCTGGATACCAGGATACTCTCTGTGTTCATAAAAAACATCGCGAATACTTATATGGGCGATTTTGTAGAGTTGAACTCAGGAGAAATCTGCGAGATAGTATTCATTAATCAAAATAGAATCTGGCAGCCCATAGTAAGGTTTGGCGATGAATTCATTGATTTATCCCGTGATATTGATAATCGGTTTATAAAAGCAATAGTTTAATATATCTTTGATTGAATTTACAAAAGGCTATGGATGAAATCCATAGCTTTTTGTATTATATTGCATAGCTTGGGCAAATAATAACTTAGGAAGAAATACAATATTGTGGGAGTGAATACGGTGAAAAGATTATTGTGCTATTTTGCCACTATGCTCCTTGTTCTTGCTATAACTGATTTATGCCTTGGAGGAGAACTGCTTAGGTATAGAGCGGAAGCCCCCTATGGCACATCAGCCAGATTAAGTGGTGTGGAGAATGAGCCGAATAAGCTAAAGGAACAGAAAGAAATATCAGAGGATAATCTAAAGGAGCTAGGCAGGCTTATTGATTCGAAATCCTGCGATTTTGTCAAGGCTGCCTTCAGCAGAGATAAAGAGAAGGTCGATGGTATGCTTATCAGTGATGCTGAATATTTGGTTATGGAGGATAATTCCAGTTATATAAGATATATCTCGGGAGATTTGCATGTAGAGGGCTATATGGCGACTGACAGAAAGCTTGTGCAAGTGAGGCAGAGCTGGTATGTCATAGAGGATGACGGAACAATAACCTCAGGAGTTGAAGTGGCGATAGAAGGAGAAAAATATATTCAGGTATGGTATATTCACTATATGAAGAGTTTAGGGCAGTGGAAAATATTCATGCTGGAAAATGGAGTATAAAGCTTGGCAAATATTATAGGTATAGTAGAATTAACTTATGGGGGTCTGGTAATTATAGTGTTCATTGATGAGTATTAAGGGAGGCGATCCAATGGAAGTATATAGGCTTAAGGATAACGAATTGGTCAAAGCAAACTTTGAAGATATAAGCAGTGATGATAAATCTAAGTACTGGATAATAGCAACCCCTGAAGAGCTGTGTGAGAATAATGGAGTTTTCAAATTCCATAATTCTACCGTGGAAGAGTGTATGAACTCTAAGCAGCATCCAAGGCTGGAGGTTTACGACGAATTCAGTTTTGGCGTGATAAACATTATGGATAAGGATGTGACTGGGGCTGATAAGTTCTGGCTTACCGCAAGAGAATTGAATTTCTATCTCACATCAAAATATTTGATACTAGTGTCCAAGCTTCCGAACAGATTGATTGATAATGTAAAGAAGGAAGTATTTGAGAACGCCAATGCTTCCAATAATTACATAGTCAATTTTTCAAAAATTTTATACATACTTATGCATAGACTGACTTCCATGGATAATATCATACTCAAAGAATTAGAGAGTAGGATAGCTCTGCTGGAGGAGCAGGTGATGGAGGAAGTACGTCGGGATTATACAAAGGAGATAATTGAGCTGAGAAAGCAATTGTTATTCTTGAAAAGGTACTACGAGCCTTTGCTGGATATAGCAGAGGGGTTGGAGGAGAATGAGAACGGACTTATTGAGGAAGGCGCGCTGAAATACTTCAGCATACTGAAGAACCGGATAGAAAGATTAAACAATTATGTACTGCATCTTAGGGATTATGTAACCCAAGTAAGGGAAGCATACCAGGCCCAGGTAGACATAAGTCTTAACCATATAATGAAGCTCTTTACAGTAATAACCGCAGTTTTCCTGCCTTTAACACTTATTGCCGGCTGGTACGGAATGAACTTCAAGCATATGCCGGAGCTTAACTGGATATATGGCTACCCCTTTGCCTTCGCCCTAAGTGCAGCAGTAGTAGCGATAAGCCTTGTGTATTTTAAGAAACATAAGTATATGTAAACTACCAAAATAAGAACAGCCATGTCTTAGCCACATATGAGTATACAGAAATTGATGGCACTAACTTACTGCGCCTTAGAAAAGTCTAACGCCTTCCAATATCCATCCGTGGACGTGGAAGGCTTGCTTCGGCGTCCTGCCTCGCATACGACTTTTCTAAGGCTTCGTTCATAAGTGTCATTGACAATTTCTGTATAAGAATACTTAGGCTATGACATGGCTGTTCTGCTAATTAGTTACTCAGTAGTGGAAAGCTATGTAACGATTAAGGGAAGCATTAGCTTTGTATATCAGCGAACACTTATAAGTCTTTGGGTAACAGAATAGAGCTTGATACGTAGGAAAATCCGTAAGGTTTACGTGATGTAAACCTAGCACATACCAACAGGACGTTGGGTTTATGTGCGTTAGGATTTTACAAGTATCAAGCTCTAATTCTGTCCAAAGCTTATATTGTGTGAGTCGATATACAAAGTTAATGCTTCTATGT